>CANRGN010000011.1 GCA_947630235.1 uncultured Clostridia bacterium | reverse complement strand
GCAAGTTTCGCCGCTTCTACAGCTGTCATAGTATATGTACCACCTATTGGAAGAAAAGCAACATCACAATTAACTGATTTTATTTCTGATATAAAATCTGTATCACCTGCAATATAATAAGTTATATCATTGATTTCTAAAATATACCCTACCCAATTATATTCTTGTTTATGATAATCTTTTTCTAAATTATATGCTGGAACAGTTTCAAATGAAATTCCCAAAACTTTATATTTATTATTCGGAGATACCAATATAATATTTTCTACATCAAATCCGACTTTTTTAGCCTTATCTAAACAATCTTCAGTAATTACTAATATAGTATCTTCTTTTCTTACTTTATTTATATCTTCTTCAGAAAAATGATCATAATGTGAATGAGTGCAAAAAATAATATCAGCATCATTATAATCTTTACTAATTTTAAATGGATCAAAATATATTGTTTTTTCTTTTGTAAATCTTATGCTACTATGGCATAAGACTTCTATACCACTTAACATTTCATTATCCTCCATTTTTTAAGTATTTCTAATAATATAGCACATTTTTAACAAAAATACAATAGTTTTATTTTTAACACAATTTTATTAAATTTGCTACATTTTTTTCATTAGTAAAATTTATTATAATGATTCTATCATAGTAAGATTTTGAATTCAATTACAAATATATAATAATTATATTACATATTAATAGCATATATAAAAAGATAATAACTAATTTTTAAATTTAATAGAACAATAGTGAACATTTTTTATGTCAGACTGATAAATTAAATAAATGAGCGATTTTTACTCGCTCATTAAATAAATTTTTCTATATTATCTTTTACGTTTTCTATGATTCCATACAGAAATTCCAATTATTATAATTAGTAAAGGTACAACAAATATAACTATTAAAACTATATTATTTTCTGTATTTGTAGGAGCATATGTTGATGAACTAGCTTCTTTTCTAACTGTGATTGTATCTTCTCTATTAGTTAAATTTGCAACTGAATTTAAAAAGAAATCTGCGTTATTATATAAATTTACTTGACTATAATTTGACGCAACACTACTTTGTACATTTGAAATAAAAGTAGAATTTGCAATAACTATAATTTCAGAAGATTTCGTTTGTGCTTCATCACTATTTTCAGTAGATTCTTCATTTGAAGCATCCTCTTGTGAATTAGAATTATCTGATAATTCTTTTGTAGCCTTTAAAGCTATAATTGAACTTTCAGGAGTTTGTGAAGCAATAGAATTTAAAGCATTCTCAGAAAAATCTGTTATAAAATATGATTTATCTGATGATTTTAATAAATCTTCATAAGTAACATTTAATTCTTTTTGTTTATCTTCATCAACTTTTTTTATCCTTTTTGCCATCTCCATAATTATACTACCATCTGTTGATATCTCTGAAGTTATAGAATTTGATTCAATTTGTGGGAAAAATATTAATGGAGAATTTGCAACATATGAATTTTCATTAGTTTCATATATTATTCCATTTTCTACAGTTAAACCATATAAATCAAGTATAGACTGCCAATTTGGCATATTAGCATTTTCCGGATTTAACAAATCACTTGTAAAAATTATATTACCGCCTCTATTTACATAATCTTTTAAAAGATTTACCTCTTGTTCTATTAAATCTTTCTGAGGAGCTATTATAGCTATTAAAGAGCACTCCTCTGGAATAGTATTTTGAGTTAATAAATTTAGTGATTCATAATCAAAAACTTCATTTTGCAAATATGATAATATTGTAGATAAATATTGTTCAAGTGATAACTCTTCATGACCTGTTAAAAAATAAATTTTTGGTTTTTCAGCTATTGTTAAATTAAGTATTGCATTAGTTATAGCATTTTCTGTTAAATCAATTTGTTGATATGTTGTATAATCGTAACTTGAAAAATCATAGGAAGTAAGAGTTTTTGATAAATCTCCAGATTCAACAATTACAACTGGCTGATCTTTAGTTAAATTATATTTTTTAACTAAATCTGGATTTTCATCATCTGTTATTATTGTATAGTTTATTACAGAATTAGTTTTATGATATTGTTTTAATAAATCCACTAATGTACTATGTTCATCATATCCATATACAATAATATTTACATCTTGTTTTACTTTTTTAATTGGTTTTTTTGATTCATCAGATAATGTGAAAATTTTTTTCTCTGTAATATCAAATTTCGGTAAATCTATTGTATCTATCCATAAATTTAATGTAAAAAATCCTACAACTAAAATAGCAGTAATTAAAAATGTTTTCAATCTACTAGCCATAAATTTTTTTCTTATATTTAAAGAAATGGCTTCCATAAAATTCTTTTTCATCTTCTTCTCCTTCCTATCTATGCGCAGTTTTTCTACTTTGTAATACTATTATTGTAAGTAAAACAAATAGTAAAATAAAAGTACAAAATGTAATTACTTCTGAAATTGATATTATACCTTGCGGAAAATTATCAAATTTATTTATTAAAGAAAAAGGAGAAAATATAGAATTAACATAAGGCAAGAACCACATAGCTATAAAAACACCTACAGATAATATAAATGATACTATTTGACTTTCAGTAATACTTGATGCAAACATACCAAATGATATATATGCAGCTCCTAATAATAAAAATCCACCAAGAGTTGTAATAGCAACTTTTAAAGATGGTTCACCAAAATATTTTAATATTCCGAAAATACATCAAAGTAAAAATTTCTGTTATAAATAACATTAAAACACCTGCAAAAAATTTTCCTAAAACAATTGACGTTATACTTCTAGGAGAAGTTAGTATAAGTTGTTCAGTTCCAGATTTTCTTTCTTCTGAAAACATTCTCATTGTTATAACAGGAATAACAAATGTTAAAATTGTAGCACCATTATAGAATAAATTCTCAAAATTTATAGCTTGATAACTATATATATCTATATAAAAAAACAAACTAAACATTGCTATAAATATTCCAATAAATATATAACCTAGTGGTGTTAATAGATAAGATTTAAATTCTTTTTTTAAAACTGCAAACATTATTTATCTTCGCCTCCTTTTTCATTTTCATTTTTCTCATTTATTTCTTCTTTATTATTTTCTTGTTCATCATTTCTAGATATTTCATTATCTTTTGATTCTTCTTTATTTTCTTGCTCTTTATCATCTTTTATATCTTCATTATTAGAATTCTCATCTTTTATATCTTCGTTACTAGAAATTTCATTTTTTTCATTTTTCTTTAATTCTTTCGCTTTTTTCTTCTCTTCTTTTAATTCTTTCTTTTTCTTTGCCTCATCTCTTAATTCTTCAAGCTCCATATTCTTATCTATTTCTTCTCTTTCCTTTTGAGAAATTTCTGGACGATCTTCAACCAATTTGATAAAAGCATCTTCTAATGTTTTTTCTTCTTTTTTCATTTCTAATAAAATTATATTAGATTTTGCACATTCTAAAGATATATCTTTTCTAATATCTTTTCCTTCTGAAACTAAAATAGAATATTTTTTAGAGCCATCATCTAATTCTTTTTGTAAAACAATTTCTTTTATGTCTTCAATTTTTTCTTTTAACTCTTCAAATTTATTTTCAGTATCTTCTACGATAACAGATAAATGAATATCTTCATTTTTATTAGCATTATCTTCTAGATTTTCAGGAGTATCAACTGCTAAAATTTCTCCTTTATCTATTATAATAACTTTTTCGCATATTTGACTAACTTCTGAAAGTATATGAGAACTTAAAATTACAGTATGATTTTTTCCTAGAGATTTTATAAGTTGTCTAATTTCAATAACCTGTTCTGGATCTAAACCAACTGTTGGTTCATCTAAAATTAGTATTTTTGGTTCACCTACTAATGCTCCAGCCATACTTACTCTCTGTTTATAACCTCTAGATAAATTTCTTATTAATTTATTTTGAACTTTATCTAAACCAGTGTCTTTTATAGCTTTTTCTACTGCAGATTTTTTATTAGCTCTTTTAATCAATTTTAAATCTGCCATATATGAAACAAATTCTTTAACTGTTAAATCCATATATAATGGTACACCTTCTGGCATATACCCTATTAAAGATTTTACCTTTTTTGGCTTTAACTCGATATCGTATCCTCCAATAGTTATTGTTCCTTCTGTTGGTTCTATAAAACCTGTTATCATATTCATTGTGGTAGATTTACCAGCACCATTACGCCCAAGAAACCCTACAATTTCGCCTTCTTTGATTTCAAAGTTAAGTTTTTTTACTGCATAAAACTCACCATATTTTTTGCTTACATTTTCTAACTTAATCAAAGCCTTTTCCTCCTTTTAAAAATACTATTAGAATTATATATTTGATAGCTTAAAATAACCTTAAGAATATGATTAAAATTATTTTAAACTAGCAATTAATGCTTTAATTTTTATCCCCTTTTCAGAAAACATTTTTTCATGCTCTGTAATAATATTTTCATCAAAAATCATTTCATTATGCAAATCATATGTTTTTTTTAAAATTTTAAATCCACTACTTTCAAAATATTCTATACTTTCATTAAATAAATCGTCATCATCAGTCTTGAAATATATTTGACCATTAGAGCTTAAAAAAGTTTTATAATTTTCTAATTGCTTAGGATATGTTAGCCTTCTTTTTTTATGTTTTCCTTTTGGCCAAGGATTACAAAAATTAATATAAATTCTATCTACTTTATCTTTTTCGCCAAAAACATAAAAAATCCTCTCTACATTTGCTCTAATTAAATAAATATTGTCTATTTTATGGTCTTTATATGCATACTCTATATTTCTTTTTGATAACCCTAACATTGCTTCAATCATATCAACAGCTATAAAATTTATATTTTCATGTTTTATAGCTAAATTAGATATAAATAAACCTTTTCCACATCCTAATTCTAAATATATAGGATTGTTGTTTGAAAATTTATTTATCCAATTATTTTTATAAATTTCTGGTTTATCTATATAAAACTCAGCATTTTCTAATTCTTCTTTTGCCCATTTTTTTCTTCTAATTCTCATAAATTTTTCTCCATTATAATCTAATTAAAATCTAAAAAAATAACGACCAAATTATGGTCGTTATTATATTTTATATGTATCTCTATGTAATTTTTCTTTTTTTACAACAACACCATTTTGCTTATACACCTTATACGCATCAACAACCATAGTAGTAGATGTTTTCTTTACTGTAACAGTTTCGAGTGAAACATCATATTCATTTTCATTTTTTAAACCATAAATAGAACATCTTGCTAGTCCATCAGAAACAGTAAATAAAATTTTTATTGGATAATTTCTTGAATTTTGAAATTTTAAATCTGATGAACCCCATACAACTGTTGCATCTCTACCCGGCTCTGCATATGAAGCTAAAAGTGAATGATTTCTTCTTTCTGTTACTTCTAAATCAGCTAAATTAGCTGCATTATACAAAGTTGTAGAAATTTGACAAATTCCACCAGCCAGTCCATCTTCAACAGAACCATTAACAAAAATAGCTGCATTTTTATATCCAGCAGAAACTGTTCTTTCTCCTACTACTTTATTAAAAGAAAATGTTTCTCCAGGCATAATAACTTTTGAATTTATTTTAGCAGCAGCTAATCTCAAATTAGTAGTTCTATTTGCATTATTAACATATTTTGTAGCATATGTACTTAATTGATCAGGAAAAGCATCTATTCCTATATCATCTATTGTAACTTCTGGTTTAGTAATAGAAAGAGCAACTTTATATTCTTCTTCATACGGATTTTCATTTATCTTATTTTCTAATTCTTCAACACTAAAATCCACACCTTCCTTTTCTACATAAATCATATATGGATCTTTAGTAAAATAAGCATTTTCCATTTCAGTATATACTTCATCATGAATTTTTTGTATATCTACAAGTTCTGGATAAACTGTATAAGTTGGAATTTCATAAATACTATTTTCATAATCCAAATTAGTTATTTCATCAACTATTATATTTTCTAATTTGTCTAAGTATATATTTTCCCCTGTTTTTCCTGCTGTCAAAATTAAACTATCATCCTCTATATAATAACTACTTTGTTTAACTTGGTCTGGAAGTTCTTCTTGAATTCCTTGAAGATAAAATTCTAATTCATCTTTATCATAACTAAATTTTGGTTCAATATTAATCCCATTAAAAATAACATTAAAATATTGTTTAGTATCATTAATTATATTTCCTGATTTAGATAAATTATATGCATATTCCACTGCTGATTCAACATCAAATTTTGCTTCAAATTGTTCTGGTTCAACATAAAATTGATAATTATTATATTTTAAAACAATATGATTCTGCATCTTTTCATTTAATTCTTTTTTTACTTTAGAAATTGCTTCTTTTTTTGTTAAATTAGAAACCTCAATTCCTTTTATATATATATTATTTAATAATAAATCGCTATTTTTAATTTTAAAATAAAACGCCAAAATAGTAGCTATTACAATTATAGTAGTAATAGCCACTAATAGTGTATAAATAAATATTATATTATTTTTACTAATTATTTTGCTAATGCCTCTAGATGAAAAAACTTCCTCATTATTAGACATTATAATCAATCCTTTTAATTATCTAATTTATCTTTTACAACAGAATTATCTCCATTATCTTTAGAATCTTTCTGCAGAATAAATGCTGTAGATATTGGTCTAGTTCTATGATTTCCTTTACTATCGATTGGATCATTAACTATAGTATTATTTACAACTAATGCACTTGAAGTACCTCCATCTAAATTACAAGCATTATATGCACCATAATTTTCCATAATTTCTATTATATCATTCATTGTAGCACCAGGTTTTGTAACAGTTCTACCATTTATAACTAAAAACAAAACTATACCATCTTTTCTTTGACCTATAGCAGTACGAGGAGCTGTTCCCCAACCACCATTTCCAGAAACTTTTGCTTTTTCACCATTAACTATTAAAAATGGTCCAAAAGTAACTGCATCTCTAATTCCAAGTGAACTTATTTTTGATGAATCACATCTAGCACATAGTAATTTATTATCATTAGTAAAGCCTATTATGCCTCCAGGACCATTATATGCTCTATCTGAAATAGTTTTTCCATTAGATATTGTTAATCCTAGTGGAGCACCACCTGTTCCTTCATAATTTTCATCATCAAATCCACCAGCATTTATTGCAACAAGAGCATCATTTTCTTCTGCCATTTTAGTTAAGTATTGTCCAGATGTTCCTATGTATTTTGTAACTACAGTTTTTATTCTTGATGGATTATATATTGCTACTAAATATCCATCATATCCATCTCCATTTATTTCTATTATTTTATAATCATTATTATTAGACTCTCGTTTTAAAATTTGTTCTTCATATTCATTTTCAAATGTTGTTGGAATCACTACATTTTCTTCATCTGCAACTTTAATTAAATCTAAATTTGTATCTTCTTCAAATTCATCTACTTTATTATTATTTAAAACATAATTTATTACATCATCATCATAAAACCAAGTTGCAAAATATTGATGAGACATAGTAGTCATTGCAGTAGTAATAAGCCAATCTCTAAATTTATTCCAAGGCCCATATAATAAAACTAATACAATAAATATTCCTAAACTCCCCACTAAAAAGAAAACTGAAAGAAAATTTTTGGTTTTTATATTTTTATGATCTTGTTTTATACTCTCATTTTCTAAATGATTATTTTTAGTTCTAATTTTTTTATCTAATGTATTCAAAATATTTCTCCTTTATATAAATATAAAATAATTATTAAAAAAATTATTTTAATTATTTATTATAGAAGCAAAAGTATTTTTGTTAGAAATTATATAGTTACATTCTATATAAGCTATCATCACCTTTGTTTCTTTCATTAATCTATCATATGCAATCATATCAATAATAGGCAAATGATAGTAATATTTTTTATCCATTTTATTTCTTATAATCTGTATAAGTTCTTTTGGAATTTTCTTTAAATATCTAGGCCCTACAAAATTCAAATATGCATACACCTCAGACAAAGCTCTTTTATCTATATTTTTTATAATCATAATAAAAACTCCCTTTTTGTATCTATTTTTTTTACTTTTGTAATTTGAGTTTTTATTCTTTTGTAAAACCATTGTAATTTTACCACAATCAAATTTAAATTTCAACAAAAAATGTCATAAATTTTCATTTTTATATTAAGCAACAAAGAACAATAGTGGACATTTTCTTATATCAAACTGTTAAAATATATTGCAAAGTCCACGTTAAATTGTTCGTGCGCCAATTTTGAAAAGAATTGTATGCAATGCTTTTATTCAGCCTATCTACAGAGGACTTTCCTACTGAATAAAAAAAGCCCTAAGGTGAAGTAATAAATAAATGTAAATACTTTTGTTCTACACTTATTTTAATGCTTTACACCCAAGGCTATCTAAAATTTAAAATTTAAATTCTTTTAAATTATTTTCATTTACTCCAAAATCAGAATAACTTTTACATTCTAACTGAAGTTCATTTAATATATTTTTTATATTATATTCACAAGTTAAAACACCTTTTTCATATTTTATTGAATTTACTATATCTTTATTATTTAATTTTGAAATTATTATATTTTTATAATTTTCAGTATTAGCTTTTATTTGCTCACTAGATACTATTTCTTCACTGGCTTTTCCATCAACATAATTAACTATATTTCCCTTTTTCGCAGATTCATCTATAGAATTTAAAATATCATCTACCATAGATTCAGAATTGTAACCAACAAAATTAATTATATCTTGATTTAAATATGTTTTATTATTTTCATTTGAATTATCTTCTACAAATGGATTTTGATTATTTTCATCTACATTTTCTTCTACCTTTTCTTCTATTTGATTTATCGAACCATTTTCTGTATTAGGTTCTTCAGGATTTGATATGTTTGCATCTATATTTTCATTTAATTGAGATTCAATTCCGATTTTCATCTAAAGTATTTACTTCTGATAAATTAAATAATGGAGTATCTCCTAAAAGATCATTCGTATTATCACTTTTTGAAATTGTCGATGGTTGCGTATTACTATCATTATCTTTTAATTTTATTATATAAAACCCTTCTACGCAAACTAAAATTATTAAAACAACTATAAATCCTACTAAACTAATTCCCTTTTTCTCATTTGTATTATTATTCATTTGTACCTCCTAAAAAATATTTTTTTATATTTAATATATTTATTATATAAGTAATATAATATTATATATATAATCAAACTTTAATTGTTCTTATTAATATCTTCTGAAGTATCTAAATCTTCTTTTTTTATTTCTTTATCTTCTTTGTTTTTTGATTCTTCATTTTCTTTTTTATCTTCTTCTTTTGTTTCAGTTTCTGCTTGTGCTTTTACAAAATTATCTTTATTTTCTGTTTTCGACACTGTTTCGTTTTTAGATACAACTGCATTTTTATTATTGCCTTTTAAAATCATAAACATAATTCCAATAATTATAACTATACCTAAAATTATTATAACTATCTCTGTTAAAGAATTTCTAGTATTTTCGGTTTTAACCTCAGCTTTCTTATTTAAATCAATTGTAGCAGATAAACTTTCATAATTTATTTTTTTACTTTTAGCATATTTTTCTGCTATTGTTCCTTCATCAGCTTTTATTGTAAAAGTTTTTGAACAACCTTTAAATGCATTATCTGCAATTTTTGAAACATTTTTGGGAATTAAAACATATTCTAAATTAGAACAATTTCTAAATGTAGATGCTTCAATATTAGTAATTTTTTCTGGAAGTTCTACTATTTGTATATTCTTACATTCTTCAAAAGCTGACTTTCCAATTTTTTCTAATGAATTTGAAAGAGTTAGAACATTTAAAGTTGAACAATTTTTAAATGCATTATATCCTATTTCTTTAGTTGTATTAGGTATAATAAAAACATTAAGATTTGTACAATTCTCAAACACAGAATTTCCGATACTTTCTAATCCTTCAGTAATATTAACATTTGTTAAATTAATACAATTTTCAAATGTATTATCATTTAATTTTTTAACATTGGCAGGTATACTTATAGTAGATAATTTAGAGCAATTTGAAAAAGCATTTTCTCCTATTTCAGTAACACTATTAGGTATATTAAAATTAACTAAACTAGTACAATTATAAAAAGCTTTTTTACCAATTTTTTCAACTTGATTGCCTATTAAAATATTTTGCAAGCCTTCGCAACCAGAAAAAGCACTATCTCCAATTGTTTTTACTGTATCGGGAATAATAATATTATTTATTTTTTTGCAATTTTTAAAAGCATCATCTGAAATTTTTTCCACATTGAAATTATCAATTTTTTCAGGTATTATTACACTGCCTTCATAATTTTCATCACAATCAGTTACATATATTTTTCCATCAGATACAATATACTTAAAATTATACTCACTTTTTGGCTTTGTTTCTGTAGCCTGAACATTGGTTGAAAAAGCTATAATAACAAAAAGCAAAAATATAAAACAACACGAAATTTTCTTTTTCATTTGTACCTCCATTTTTTAATATAGAAATTATATATATAATTTTATTTTTTTTCAAGTATCATCAAAAAAATATTTAAAATTATTTATATTAAAGAAATTTGATCAAAATCCTTATTATTTTCCTTTTTTCTATTTAAATTTATTTTTGTTATTCTTTTCTTTTTTGTAGAATTTAATTCGTGTTTTTTATTATCTATTTTTTTAACTTTTTGGTTATTATCTACTTTTTTTGCTTTTTTATTTTCATCTATTTTTTTAGATTTTTTACTTTCATCTACTTTTTTAGATTTTTTATTTTCATCTACTTTTTTAGCTTTTTTATTTTCTTCTACTTTTTTAGCTTTTTTATTTTCTTCTAATTTTTTAGCTTTTTTATTTTCTTCTACTTTTTTAGATTTTTTATTTTCATCTAATTTTTTAGATTTTTTATTTTCATCTAATTTTTTAGATTTTTTATTTTCTTCTACTTTTTTAGTTTTTTCAATTTTTTGACTTTTTTCTTTATTTTTTACTATTTTTTCTTTTTTTACTCTTAATTTATCTACTTTTTTTTCAATATCTTTTGAAATATTTTTTTTAATAGAATTTTTATTTTTCTTAATTCCTTCAGAATTTTCTACTTTTATGCTTGAATCAACAAAATTTTTTATTACCAAAATTTTTTCTATTTTTTTGTAATCGCTAAATTTAATATCCCAACTTGCACCAGTCCAATAAGATTTACTTTTTTTATATTTTATTGTTGGTTGGCCTAAAACTTTTGTTAAAATATTTATAACCTCAGCTCTACTAGAATATACTTTTATTAGTTGTTCATCATAAAAAAAATTTATTATTGTTTCTTGATCAGACAATGCTGTTCTAATGTACTTCAATTGCTTCACCTCTAATTTTATTTCTAGTTTATAATATCACAAAAGCAAAATGAGTTCAAGAAAAAATGTTAATGCTTTTTTAAGACTAGCTACAGAGAAACTTCCCTACTGAATAAAGAAGAAATGCCAACGTTTAGATTAGTTTTATCAACTTCTAAACGTTGGCACTTCAATTTACTGTTCTTTTATAATAGATTCAATCTTATTTTTTATGTTTAAATGATTTTATAAATACTACTATAGATGATACCAAAGTAATTATAAATGCTATTATACTATCACCTGTTTTTACATCTTTTATATCAGATGATTCTGACTGTGTTTCTATATTGTATGATATATTTTCATCTACTGGTTCTTCAAGTATAAACTGCTCTGGTTTAAATTCTGGTGGTGTAAAATTATCTTGTGGTGGTATAAAATTATCTTGTGGTTCTATAATTTCTACTTCATTTTCTTCTGGTTGTTTCTCTGGTTCTTTATTTTCTGGAATAACTTCTGGTTCTTTTTCATAATAGAATACCACAACAATTTCACCATCTATCATTTTACCAGATTTATTTTCTGGATCATCTCCTGATGCTATATAACCTTCTATATCTATTCTTTCTTCTGAATATGGATCATTTACATAACCATCTATTATTTTTTGATCAGCAATTTCTTCTTGTGTTTCTTTATCAACATATTTTACTATTACTTTTCCTGGTTTTCTTTCAAATTCTACAACTATATGTTTATCCTCTTGCATATTTTCAAATTTTGGTAATGTAATAGTTCCATCTTCTTTTAATAAACTAGTTATTTCCATTTGAGCTTCATTTATTGTTAAAGATTTTATTCTATAGCCATTTTCAGGTTTCATTATAATTTCTTTTTGACTACTTTCTCCTCTTGTTACTATCTCATAAGGCATTTCATCTTCTCCAGAAATTTCTCCACCTTTTACAGATTCGTTATTTGGTTCACTATGTCCTTTTACATCTGTTGTTATTTTAAATTGTTTTGTATACCAATAAGTTACTATTATAGTTTCTTCTGTCATAGTTCCTTCACTATTTGTTGGTTCTTCTCCTGCTGGAATATAGCTATCAATTTCTACTCTTGGTGCATTGTATTTTGTATCTATAAATCCTTCTACAACTTTGTCTTCTTTTATGCTTTCTTTGGTGTCTATATCTTTATATTGAACTATTACTTTTGCTGGTATTCTTACAAACTCTACTACTATATGTTTATCTTCTTGCATATCATCAAAATATCCTACTGGTATTTTTACACTACCATCTTCTAATTTTTCTAAGCTTTCTATACTAATTTCAACATCATTTATTGTTATTGATTTTATTCTATATTTTTCATCTGGCTTCATTATTACTTCCTTAGTAGAATTTCCTCTGCATAGAACTTCTTCAAAAGTTACTTCTATTTTTTCTCCATTGCTATCCTCAATAAATTCTTTTGAAATTGTACCACCATCTACAGTTACTTCTTGGTCATCAATTTTTTCTTTATGAGATTTTACTTCTGTTGTTATTTTAAATACTCTTTCATAATAATACCATACTTCTAATACATTATTTTCTTCAAATATTACAGTTTTACTTGTTTCATCTTTGCCTACTACAGTTATGTTTGGATCTTCATTTTCTGGACCATCTACTGGAATGTAGTTTTCATATGTTTTTCTATTTGTAACAGCCTCTTCTGATACATAACCTTCTATCAATTGTTTTTCTATTTCTTTTGTTTCACCTTTTTCATTTATTTCTATATGACGTTCAACAACTCCAGATTCGATTTTCTTATACCAGTAAATAACTGTAATTTCATCTGCAAACATAGTTCCATTTGGCTCGATTTTATTTTTATTTTCATCAGTAATTCCTAAATCTGAATCTTCATAATATGGTATTACTTTTTTCTCTGTTTCAAATTCTTTGCCTTCATAGCCTAAAATCTCTACATATTCCATATTATCTTCTGTTGTATAAAGTACTTTTTCAGTTTCTTCTTCAAGATATTTTACAATAAATTTAGATTTCTTTCTAAATTCTACTTCTATATGCTTGTCTTCTTGAACATCTTTGAAAAATTCTTCTGGTAATGTTACTTTACCTGTTTCATCAATATTTTGAGTGAAATCATAATCTTCTTCATTTATTGTTACTTTTACTATTTCATAACCCTCATTTGGAATCATTTCTATAGTATTTTTACTGTTTTGATTCTTTATAACATATTCATGTGCATTTACATCCTCATCAGTTATACTTCCACCCTTAATATTCTTTTCTATTCTACCATCTTTATATTTTTCATCATGTTCTACAACATCTGTTGTTATCTTATATTGTCTTTGATAATAATATGTTACCTCCTGAATTTCATCTTGTATTGTTACATTCTTCTCTTCTGGTTCTTGTACTAATGCATATAATTCATTTTCTACAGGACTAGTTTCAACTTGTTTTCCAATAATATCTTTTGTAATTTGATCTTCATGAATTTTTTCTGTTGTTCCTTCTATATAATGATGTACTATTACTTTTCCTTCATTTGGTTCAAATTGTACTATTACTTCTTTGTCCTCTGTCATTTTAATAAACTTCGTAACTGATATACTTCCATCAAAATACTTTCTAGATGAAATTTCTGCTGTTTTTACAGAATCATTTCCATAAATTACTGTTTCTTTTCTATTTCCTTCATCATCTATACTTACTAATTTAATTTCTTTTACTCTATATCCACCTTCTGGCTTAGCTATTATATCTTTCTTACTATTTTCTTCATGTAATACAGTTTCATAAGGTTCATCACCTTCACCTAATATAGATCCTCCTTTTTCATTTCTACCTGCTGGTATTTCTACTTTTGTTATTATTTGATGTTCTTTTAGTTTGTAGTAGTAGGTAATTTCTTCGTTTTGAGTGATATCTCCTTCTGTTTTACCTTCTACTTTTGATACATCATATTTTTCTAGTAATTTTTCATTTGGAGTTACTTTATAATGTTCACCTTCTTCATATGAATAAGTTTCATCGTCGGCTAAAGGTTCTTTGGTTTCTTCTAATCTATGATGTACAGTTACATTTAGTGGATCTCTAGTGTAATAATAATATACATGTTGTTCTTCAGTTTTATATGTTCCAGTTGCATTATCTGGAATTAGATTTTCGCCATTTTCATCTTTTACTAAATAATGATCTGGTATAGATTGTGGTGAAGTAACATAAGCTTCGCCTTCTATTCCTACAATAGTTTCATCATTAGCAAGTTTAACTGCAGGGGCTCCATATTTTGGACCAGTACCTTTTCTATAATGATGTACTATTACTTTTCCTGATTTTTGGTTTGTTATTTCAATATTAGTATTTTGTGTATTTACTAAAGTTGGGTATGAATTTGGATTATGTTGCCATTTTAGTAATGGGAAATTCATATAGGTTGATTCTACTACTTTTAATCTACTATTTAATAAATTTTTCAATATACCAGAATTAACTTGTTCTATGCTAATTGCTATCATTCTTACATTATCATCATTTTTATTATACAATCCACTTGATGCTGTACTATCTAGATAATAATTGTACTCAGATTTATTGTTATAACCCATTGTTCCAGCTATTCCTCCAATATTATTTCCAGATATATCACCTATATTATAAGAATTATTTATAAAATCTGCATATCCAGCTATTCCACCTGCATATGAATCACTAGATAAATCATTATTTGTAACTGAACCTATATTATAACAATTATAAAGGTTTCCAGCTAATGAATAACCATCCACACCTCCTACATATGATGGAGAAATTTCACTTTGTAAATGTACAATATTTCCAGCATTATAGCAATTAACCATATATCCACTATATCCTAATATACCAGCAACGCCACCTACAACCCAACCATTAGAAGTTATATTTGCAGTATTATAACAATTATATATATTAGGATTAGAAAATCCTGTATCACCGTCCTAATATTCCACCTACACGACCATTAGTATGATTTGCAATTACATTCCCTCCAACCAAACCTAAATTTCTAATATATGAATATGTATTGACTAGTACACCAAATAATCCAACACTTTGATTTTTACTATTAATATATATATTTTTTATTTCATATCCATTTCCATCAAATCCTCCATAATATCCGTAACTTAAACTGGTACCTATTGGTTTAAATCCACATCCATCTTTATTTGTTAATTCATCTTTTATTCCTTGTACTATTTCATCTCCATTATAATCATCATAAGACTTATCATTTGGATTTCTGTATGAATTTTCATCTTCAAAATCTAAAGTTCTTAATAGATCAACTTTTAGTTTCATATATGGATATTGAGAAGAATTTTTAGGAGAATTATTTACATCATTAGAAAAATCTACTAAATCTTCAATGTAGTTTATTGTATAAACTGCATTTTTACCATTTTCACCTACTTTAAAATATGTAGCATTTGCATATTCATTTTGTTCTAAATAATATCCTTCTGCTTTTCCTACTTCTACTGCTTTATAATATCCATCTGGTAAGCGAAGATTTATTTTTCCATTCTCATCAGTAGTTACTATATATTTGCTATTTTCTAAAGTTCCTATATAATTTCCATTTGCATATTTTGCAAAACCTATTTCTTTATAATCATCTGTAAGGCTGTATATTGAAAATTTAACACCTTTTATTGGTTGGTTAGTATTTTTATCTAATTTTGTTATAATACAATTATTTGCTTTTTTATTATATATTGTAATAGGTGAATTAGTAATTCTACTAGTTTGTATAAGTTCTGGATAATCTGATGATGGTTGCCATTTATTTATTATCAAATTTCCTGATTTTAATAAAGATTGTAATTCAGTTAATTCTTGAAAATCATCTATTAAGTTCATATTATTATTCAATCTATCTGAAAATTCTTTTAATTTCATTTCTTCATTACTTTTTGATGCAATATTATATAAAAAATTATATACTTTCCTTGTAGACTTTTCGCTTACCCCATTATGGGCTGTATTATCACTATAGTAATTCAAAAATCCACTAATATTTGTTGTTACATTTCCTACTATTCCTCCAGAATATGTGTCATCTTGTACAATTCCAACATTATAACAATTAAATATCCAAGAGCCTGATGTGGTACCAGCTATTCCTCCTTTATATGCTCCGCTTTCTCCTTTAATATTACCTTTATTATAACAATTAATAATAATTTGACTACTATTTAATCCTAATATTCCTCCAGCATTTGTTCTTCCATGTACTTCTCCAGTATTATATGAATTTGACACTATAGCTCTACTACCACTAATATATCCGGTAATACCACCTGCTATGTTACCAGTAACATTTGCTGAATTAGAGCATTCATTTATTACTAAATATGAATTTACACAATAACCAGCGATTGAACCTACATATCCTGAAGTATTAGAAGATTTTACATTTCCGCCTTTTATAGATAAATATAATACTTTACCATTTGATTGTCCAAATAAACCTACATATTGTTCTGAACTATTTATATACAAATTACTTATTGAACAACCATTTCCATTAAATACTCCTCTAAATGATGTTGTTGACGTACCAATAGGTTTAAATCCACATCCATCTTCATTTATCAATTCTGCCATTATTCCTTCGGTTTCTTTGTCTCCATTATAATCTCCATAATTAGTATCATCAGGATTTCTATAAGAATCTCTAGATTTAAAATCTAGATTTCTTTTTAAAGTAATTACTTTGCCACTAAAATTTTCTCCTTTTCTTGATGCTTCTGATAAATCGACTAAATCCTCAATATAATTTATTTCAATATTTGATGGAGTTCCTCCTCCTACTATAAAGTTTGTTGTTCTTGAAAATTCATTTTCATCTTGTTCATAGCCATCCGCTGTTTTTACTTCTATTGCCTTATAATGTCCATCTGGAAGTTCAAGATTGATTTCTCCATTATTATCTGTAGTAACTACATATAGTTTATCAGAGTTCAATTTTCCAATATAATTTCCATTACTTGCTTTAGCAAAATCTATCTTTTCAAAAGCTGGTGTAGTTTTATATATAGTAAACTCTACTCCTGAAATTGGTTCATTGGTGTCTTGATCTAATTTTTTAATAGTAGTAACACCCTGTGCCTTCTTATTAGTTATCGTTACTTCAGAATCCTTTATTATATCAATTTTTCTTAAAGTTGGATTTTTACCTTCTTCATATATCCAATCTACTAATAATGAATTTGAATTTATTGATTTTATATTATTATTAAGTAATTTTTGGAATTCTGGAGATTTTATTTCTTCATTTGTTCGTTTTTCTACCCTACCAAGCATATCTTCTTGCCCATAAAAACCATATTCAGATGAATCTAACAAATAATAACAATTGTTTAACATTTGTATTGAACCAGAGACACTAATAGCACCTGTTCCAGGTTCACCATTAATTATTCCTGTATTATAACAATTTTTTATAGTTGAGTTACTTGATACTGAATAAGTTATACCTCCTGCCGGAATAGAACTTGTAACATTACCTATATTATAACAATTATATATATTACAATTATTTTGTAAAATAAATGCAATTCCACCAGCTGGTCCAGAAGTACTTGATATATTTCCTATATTATAACAATTGCTTATTGTTGCATTATATACATTTCCTATTATTCCTCCTGAACAAGGTCCATTTATTATACCTTCATTATAACAATTTTCAATAACTGCATTTCCACTACTATAAACATTTCCTACTATTCCAGCTGTACAACCAGAATTTCCTGTTACATTTAATTTATTATAACAATTAATTACTTTTCCATTGTCATATATATGCCCAACTAAAGCACCTGTTGCACCAGGATTTGTATTAAAACCATTTATACTACCCTCACCAGTCAATCCCAGATTCATAATAGTACCATTCCATACAATTCCAAAAAATCCTACTCCCCAACTACTTGTTGAACAATTAATATAAAGATTTTTTATTTCATGACCATTTCCATTAAAAGTACCTCTAAAAGGAGTACCTGGATTAGAGTAACCTATAGGTTTAAATCCAGTTCCATTCTTTGATGTTAGTTCATCTTTTATACCTTGTGTAATATCATCTCCATTATAATTTCCATATTTCGTAGTAGTTGGATCATCATATGATTCATCATCATTAAAATCTAAGTCTCTTAATAATTTTATTGTTTTTCCTTCATATGATGTTCCTTTACTAACTGCTTCAGATAAGTCTATTAAATCTTCTATACTATTTATTGTTAAATCTGCATTTGCTGACTCTTTTCCAACTATAAAATATGTAGTTCTTGCAGATTCATTTTCTTCTAATATGTATCCATCCACAGACTTTGTTTCCACTGCCTTATAATATCCGTCTGGTAAATTAAGTTCAATTTTTCCATTTTTATTTGTTACTACCTCATAAATACCATCGGAATTTTTATTTCCAATATACCTACCAAATTTATCCTTAGCAAAATCATTTTCATCAAGATTATATATTGCAAATTTTACATTTTCTATCGGAATATTATTCTCATCCACTTTGTTTATAACAAAATTATCTTCATCTTTAATATTATAAAGAATAATTTCTTTTTGTACTAAGCCAAGCTTTGGATATCCGATTGGATTATATATCCAATCGACTGATTTTAATAAATAATTACTACTATAATATTGAGAACTATTTTCATTTAATTTTTCTACAAAATATTCATCTTTCATTTGTTCAATAGTTTTTGCCTCTGTATTTGAAGTTATATCTGTTTTTCCACCAACACCTGTTATATTTTCTGTTTTTATATAATAACTTTTTTGTACTTTTACTGAACTACTATAAGTAATTCCAAAAATATTAGTATTCATGGTTTTAAATTCTCCTGCATTATAGCAATTTTTTACTTGAGTTGCAGAATCACCGCTATATATTATTCCAGCAACACCACCATAATTACCAACAAGTAATTTTCCTATATTATAACAATTTATTATTTCACTTGAGTTACCAGAAGATACTATTCCTGCTACAGAACCATAATTTCCCTCAATAGTTCCTATATTATAACAGTTTATTATTTGAGTATTATTAGATTGTCCTACAATACCACCTACACTTGAATATTGTGTTTGTATATTAGCTTCATTAAAACAATTTTCGATTACACTATTACATGTTAATGCCGCTATACCTGCTGTCGGATTATTTTTTCCCATTATATTTCCACTTACACCTAAATTCTTTATATCAGCATTATCTATATATCCAAATAACGCTGCAAATTTAGATTGAACATTAATATGTAAATTTTTTATTTCAAAACCATTTCCATCAAAAGTACCAGCAAAATAATTATTTTGGTCAACTCCAATTGGTATAAATCCTGAACTAGATTGATTTGTTAATTCTTCTATTAACGACTCTTCATTACCATCATTATTATAATCAATTTTTGTAGTTGAATCTTTATATGATAATTTATCATTAAAATCTAAAGACCTTTTCAAAACAACAATTTTTCCTTTATAAGTATCTCCATTTTTTACATTATTAGACAACTCAATTAAATCTTCAATATAATTTATCTCAATTACATCAGCATAAATAGAATCATTTTCTACTTTAAAATAAATAGTTCTATAGTTTTCATTTTTGTCTAATATATATCCATTTGCAGTTTTTCTTTCTATTGCTTTGTAATATCCTACTGGTAAATTTAAAACTATCTTTCCATCTTTATTTGTAGTTTTATTAAATTTAAAAACCAAGTTTCTATATTCCGAATTATTACTATAATAAATATCAAAAGACACATTAGGTATAGGTTCACCTGTATCTATATCTTTTTTTATAATGGTATAGGTATTCAACTTTTTATTTGAAAAGATTGTATTTTCTCCAAATGTTTCAAAATATGGATATAAATTTTCTTCATATTTCCACTCTTTTAATGCAAATCCACTATTATCTTTTTTATGATTTTCATTTAGTAAATCTACAAATTGCTGAGATTTCATTTCTTCCATTGTTTTTTCTTGTACAACACTAGATGGTTTACTTATATTATAAGCTCCAGAAGATTTTAAATAATAACAATAGTTTAATGTTCCATAAATTGAAATTCCTCCACTTCGTATATTACAATTTTTATTTTTATTAGTAAAAATACTTCCTACATTATAACAATGTGAAATAGTTCCTCCGTCTCCGTGATATACCTCCAACTTCAATATTAGAATAACCATTTAAATGAATATCACCTGTATTATAACAATTTAATATATTACTTCCATATTCTGCTAATATACCACCTACATGTAAATTATCACTAGTTGCTTCTATATTTCCAATATTATAACTATTACTTACATTTGTTCTACAGTCACCAACCAATCCTCCTATATAAGC
This sequence comes from uncultured Clostridia bacterium, assembly GCA_947630235.1. Classification (GTDB taxonomy): domain Bacteria; phylum Bacillota; class Clostridia; order TANB77; family CAG-508; genus Scatovivens. Next base: position 28,149 of record CANRGN010000011.1, on the reverse strand, counting down.
AGTTCCATCATTAATAACTTTTATTTTTCCTAAATTATAACACCTTTCTATATTTCCAAAAGAACCTCCAAATATTCCTCCTGCCCATATATAACCATTATCATTAGAAGTAATTTCTATCCTTCCTAAATTATAAGAATTTATAATTGGCGCTACCATACTATATCCGGATATTCCTCCGATATTTCCTCCTTTTCCGTTACTTTGGATATTAACATGATTAATTACAGAACCTATACCTCCATAACTTGCATAGCCTATTATTCCTCCGATATTTCCATAATTACCATTTTTAATTATAGTACCAGTAACTTCTACATTTGAAATTATTGATTCATTGCTATATCCTACTAATGCTCCAATATATCCGCTAGAATAAGTATTGTAAATTTTAGAATCAATTATTCTTAAATTAGATATCGTTGAATAATTAATATAACCAAATAAACCACAATATTCTTCATTTGAATTTATATATAAATTTTTAATAATATTACCATTACCTTCAAAATTTCCTTTAAATTCATGCCACTGTTTACCTATTGGAGAAAAACCTTCACCATTTGACAAGGCTTCTTTTATACCTCCACTATAGTTCTTATTACCATATCTAGTTGCTTCCGGATCTCTATATGATGAAGAATCCTTAAAATCTAGAGTTTTTGCCATTAATTTCACTATTTTTCCTTCATATGTTTCTTTTCCAGAATTAACATTATTAGCTATATCAACTAAATCTTCTACATACCATATTTCAACCACTTCTTTATAAATTTCTGGTATTTTCAAATTAGAATTAACTCCAACTTCTGATAATGTTGTACAAAAATCATTATTTTTCCAATCAGCTAATTTATATTCTGTTTCTATCTTATTCTTATTTTCATTAAGAAGTTTTGCAAATTCTTTACTATTAAAATATTCTATATCTTTATATCCAGATATATCATTATTTTCAGAAGTTCCTACCATAGTTAAATCAATATTACTAAAATAACAATTATCAATTTTTGTAACTTGACCTGCAATCGCTCCAATTGGTGCAATATTGTTTCCGGTTATTTTCCCTACATTAAAACAATTTTCTATACTAGTTGCTTTTCCTGCTATACCTCCTACATAAGAAACTCCATCTATTTCTCCCACATTGAAACAATTAATAATTGTAGCATCTTGTCCTACTATACCTCCTGTATAAGCACCACTACTATTTTGTACTTTTCCTAAATTATAGCAATTAACAATATTAACATTATTTCCAACTCCAACTATTCCTCCTATAGGGCTTCCGGTTCCAACTATTGTACCAGTATTTACACAATTTATAATTAAATCATTTTTTGATCCATAAGCCACAATTCCTCCAAAACCATAAATATATCCTCCATTAGTACAATTTATTATTTGATTATTTCCATTTGAATAGCATAATATTCCAGCCGAAATAGACCCTTTATTAACAGTACATTTATTGTAACAATTTATTATTCTACTTTTTTCTGCAAATCCTACTAATCCTGCTAAATGTGTACCAGAAGTAATATTTCCGCTTACTTCAAGATTACATATTTTAGCTTTATATATAGATGAAAATAATGCACCTCCACTAATATTTTTTATTTCATATCCATTTCCATCAAATATACCAGAAAAACTGTACAAACTATTTCCAGTCATTCCTATAGAAGTAAAATTCTGATTTCCAGTATAATTTTTATATGATTCTGGATTACTAAAATCCAAATCCCTCATTAACTCTACTCTTTGTCCAGCATATGTAGTTCCTTTTTTTACATTATTTGATAAATCAATTAAATCTTCTATATAATTAATTTGTATACTATCAGTTGCTTTAAATATTCTAGTTCTTTTTGATTCATCTTCTGGCAATTCATAATCAGTAGGTGCTTGCTCTTCTACTATCTTATAATAAAGCTCACTATTTCCCATTAATTCAGTTCCATCTATATTTTGTGATTGAATAGAAGTTAAATAAGACCAATTATCATCTAGTTCTTTTTTGTAATATATACCAAATCTTGCTCCTGATAATTTTTCTCCTGTCTCATCATCTAATTTTGTAATTTTAATAGGTATTTTATTATTATTTTCGAATTTTTCTAAAATCATATTATCATTTGAACTAAAATTAGCTATAATTAAATTAGATTTTTCTTCAACTTTTGGCATATATTCTACATATTTTACAACTTTTCCGTCTGAAGTTACAGCAACTATTCCATTATCTATTGATGTTACTCCTACATATCCATATTCTTTTGTTGCATTAATCCATTGAATTTTTCCTTCATTTGTATATTTTACTACTTGACCTTGTTCCGTTACAGCTACTATTCCATCATTTACAACTGTTATAGCTGTAAAACTAAATGTACTACCACTTCTCCATAACTCATTTTCTTCTTGATTATATCTTATTACAGCTCCATCTACAACTTGTATCTTTCCATCTTCTAATTCAACTAATTTATTGTTGAATTCTATTTTCTCTGAACTTTCGCTTTCTACTTTTCCTTCATTGGTATATATAACAGATTTATTATCACCTGTTATTGCAACTATTTTACCATCTTTTGTAGTTACACCAGAATATTTATAATCTTTCTCTATATTTTCCCATTTTACTGTTTCTTCCATTGTTATGCCATCTTGACTCATTCCAATACCTACGTAATATACGCCATCATTTCCAAAATTAAAGTATTGTTCTGGAGCCCAAACTTCTGTAAATTTGTATAAACCATTAGGCAAGTTTAGTCTTATATATCCATTAGAATCTGTTGTTATTACTTTATAGTTAACACCATTTATTGTTTCATCTATTCCTATTATTTGATTATGAGCATCTTGTACATAATTTCCTTGTAAATCTGTAACTGTAAATTTAATTCCTTCTATTCCAGTATCATCACTATAGAATGAATCTAACTCTGCTGAATATTTATATAATTTTTTAAATAAAGAAAACATTTTATAATTTTCAATTTCTATTTTTAGAAAATTATCTACAAATTCACGTTTTCTTACATTGCCATTTAGTATTATATTTCCATTTGAATCTATAGAAAATTGTATTATATCACTATTTAATTCATATTCTTCAAATATACTATATTGTTGCATAGTATATTCAAGTCCCACATATAAATCATGTATTATAAAATCTTCTCCACTATTTACTGTAAAGTATTTTTCTTTCTCAACACTTTCTCCATTCTTACCTACCTCTTGATATTTCAATAAATATGTTACTGTAGGAACTTCTATATCTGTGTCCTTCATAAATGTTTTTACATTTAAATTATATTTTTTTGCTAATTTTATTCCTACTTCATTTGGTTCTGTTGCATTTTCAATAATTCCTTGCTCTGTTTCCACATTGTAATATATTGCATGAGTACTATATGAAACAATGTTATATTGTACACTTTCTGGGATTTTTACTTTATAATGAAATTCATATTTTTCTCCAACTTCAATTTTCTCATTTAATATTATTAAAAATGTTTTTATTTGGCTAAAATCTTCTACATCTTCAGTCAATTTCCAATTATTTGTTGTATCTTCTATATCTCTAGTTGGATTTTCTTTATCTGAATAATAAATATTAACCTCTTTTTCTTGCAATTTTTTTGGAAGTATTATACCTTCATCAGTCATATTTGCTGTAAATTTAGATCCTATATCGCCCTCATTTATGATATGTGTATTTCCTTCAAAAGGCACTTTTCCTAATATTTGCAATCCATCAATCATATTTGGATAATTATTTATTACATCAATATTTATTCTTGCTGTTTTTTCTTCATTTTCAATATCTGCTATATTTGGAGCAATTGTTATATCATTTTTGTCATTATAGTTTTGAACAGTTTCATATGTAATTATTTCTGATGGAGTAATTATTTCTATATTTGTGTTATCAGTTCCAACTAGTTCTTCTGTTTCACCATTGTTATTTACATCAAATATATCTTCAATTGAATCATAGTAATCATTACAAATTTCATTATATGCATACAATATTATTTGTTTATTATCCAAATTAATTTTTGGAACAGCTGTTAAATCACAATCAACTGTTATAGTATAAGTTTCCGGATTCTCATTTTCTGTTAATATCTTCAATATATATTTTCCATCTTTTTGAGATAAATCATCTGCTGAAACAGTTACATTTTGATTATCAACTGTAATTTCGTTTAAATTCATAGAAATTATTTCTTTTGGGAACTCTAATACGAATTCTCCATTTTTCCATTTACTATCACCATTTTGTTCTTGAATTGTTCTTATATATATTTTTTCATTTTTTGTTGTTTCTTGAATTGATAAATTTGGATTTTCTATGCTTATTTCAGCATAAGATTTATTTCCTTGAAAATAAGCAGAATCCATATCTTCAACAGTTGAAGCTTCTTTACCTTCTATGTTTGCTACTCCTGTTAAATATGTAGTTAAAAGTTGAACTTCTTGTATTTCTTCTTTTGTAAATTCAGCTTTTATTTTTTCTACATCTAATTCTTTTATGTTATATGCTGTTAATGTTGATTGTGCTGTTAATGCTGTTGTTTCAATTCTTATATGTTTTATAGAATTTTCATATACATATGGAGCATCTTTTGAATATGATTTTAATTCTTCAATTGTAAATGATTTTATTTCTTCGTTTGTATCATTATTATATATCGTTATTTTTCCATCTTGGCCTAGAGCTTGCTCGAATCCTTCAAAATATATTCCTTTGTTGCTAACATAATCTTGAATTACATTTTTATTTAATCTATCTCCATATATTTTTGCTTCAGCTTCTTCTTTTTTATCTCCATCTAATTCTTTATATGTTTCTTTCATTATTACAGAGCTTACATTTTCAAGAGTTCCTCTATATGCATTCCAAGCTACTGTATAATCTATATTTGAACTTGTTTCAGTTTGTTCATATGCATCTAATAATCCTTGTTTTGATATTATAAAATTATTAGTTCTACTATTGTATACTTTATCTACTAAATTTACACTGAAATTATATATAAATCCTTCTTCTTGTTTTTCGTTAAATATAATATTAATTTCTCCTGTAGCTGTGTTTGATTTTTGTTTATCTGAAAATTCTTCATTCGTATTGTTATATGCAGTATAATATCCTTCTACTCCCACTATTATTGTAGTATCTTCATTTAAATTTTTATAAGCTTCAGCAGGATATGTAATATTTACTGTATATGTATTTGAATGAGGTAATTCTTTTTCTATAACTCCTTCTTCACTTGCTATACATTTATTATTTATTGTTAATTCTTTTTTATCTTGATTATACTCTTGCTCGATTCCATCATTTATACATGTTACACTCTTAGCTTTATGTCCATTTAATTCTGGAATTGATAATTTAACAATATTTTCTTTTAATAATAACTCTTTCTTTACCTCATCTAAACTGAAATTGATTGATACTGTGTAATCTTCTTCTGAATTACTTTCTTCTGCATTTTCAGGAGTTGAATTCTCATCACTTATTTGATCATTATTTGAATCTTCTCGATTATAATATACATTTCCACCATATGTATATAATTCAGTTTCCAATTCTCCATACCAGTCTACTTCTAATTCTATAGTCTTATTTATATTAGTTTCTGTTCCATCATCTGATACATGAGTTCCTGTTAGAGTTATTGTGCTTTCTCCATTATAGTTTTTATAATTATTTTCTAAATCAAATATTATATTTCCTTCTATTAACTTTTGAGTTCCTGCATTTATTTGATTTAATTCTATTGTTTTAACATCATCTGAAATATAATTATCTTTTAATAAGTCATCTTTCAACATATTCATACTATAATTGAAATTTTTTCCTTCAATAGTTATTTCAGCATCTTTTAAATAACCATTTGTTAAAACATTTAAATCCATGTATAATATGTCTGATTCATTTGTTTTTTTACAAGTACCTAATAATTTATTGGCCTTTCCATTATCCTTTAAATCTCTCAAAAAATACGCACTAAATTTTACATATTTACAATCATTAACATTTTCATCTTCTTTTGTTAATTCATGATAATTTAATGCACGTAAATTTTCTGGATTAGAATAAAATTTTTTTAGTTTTATTATTTTTGGCGTACAAATACTTAATAGTAATATACTAATTATTAATATAAAACTAAAAATAATTATTTTTCTTTTTTTAACAATTTTCATTTTTCTTTCCTCCTTTGTATAATTTATTTTTTCAACGAAAATAAAGCTAGACAATATTGCCTAACTTAAATTTTTTAAATTTTTTCGTCCATTAAATGTTATGTGTGTGTGTGTGTGTGTGTGTGTGTGTGTACAGCCACAAGGGTTTCAGCTACTTTTAAATATAAATTCATTTTTTTCATCATTTTTTTCTCCTTTGTATTTCTATATTTTTCTTTTGTTATGCAATTTTGATTTTACTTGTTATATATAAAGTAAAATATTGTCTATTTTCATAAAAAATCTTTTCTTACTCTTTTATTATATCATAAAAAATTTTGTTTGTAAATGTCTTTTATTTTAATTTAATTATATAGGCTTACGGATTTATATTTTTTGGCTATTTATTATTTTTTTATTACATTTTAACTTATTATGTTAATATAGTTATTTACATGTGTTTTTGTAATATTTTTGTAACATAACTTTAAAATTGCACTAAAAATTCATAAGTTCAAAGTTTAAATATATTGCAATTGTTCGTGCGCCAATTTTGAAAAAATTGTGTGCAATGCTTTTACTTAAGCCTATCTACTTAAGCTCTCTTTCTTACTAAATAAAAAAAAAGCCAAAATATTAAATAAAACATTTAATACTTTGACTTTAATCTTATTATTTAAAATTCAATTTAATCATTTCTTGCTTTTCCAAATATAGAAAGCAATCTAATAAATATATTTATGAAATCTAAATATACTTCCATAGCACCATAAATATATAATTTTTCAGGCTCCATTATTCCGTATTCATCAAGATTTTTTATTTTATTAACATCATAAATAGTTATACCTAAAAATATTGCCAATATTGCCCAATCTACTATAGTATCTATCATTGGATTTCTAAATATTAAATTAATTATAGAAATTATTAGTCCTGCAAATAATCCAATAATTAAAATATTTCCAAACCTTGTAAGATCTCTGTTAGTATTAGCACCAATAAATGCTAATACACCAAACATTCCTGCTGTTACAAAAAATAATGTTACAATTGATTTTAACTCAAATGCATAGAAAATTACAGACATTGTAAATCCATTAATAATTGCATAAACAAAATATAAAAAAGTTACAACAGTGGCTGATAATTTTCTAAATGCCAAAGAAAATATTATAACAACAGCAAGTTCTAAAATTGCTAATAAAGTAAAATTTAAATTTAAAACAAATCCAGATGAATAAGCATACCATGCTATAATTCCTGTAGCTAGTAATCCCATAAACATCCAAAAAAACATTTTTCCTAGAACTCCACTAGTTAATTCTGCTTTTTGATAAATAACTTCATCTTCCACAATAATCACCTCTCTTAGTATATTATTATACATTTATTTATAATTTATAGTCAATATTTTTTACATTTAATTTTTTGCTTTGAAGAATAATATTTAGAATTTATATAATATTTTTTTATTCATTAGAAATGTTCTATGTAGATAGGCTGGATTTAGCAAACTAACATATGAAAAACTCACTATTATCATAATAAAACTATAATTTTTACAATTATAAAACTTATAAAAAAACATACAGGAAAAGTTATTATCCAAGCTTTTAAAATTTCTTGTACTTGTTTTACATTAATATTTTTTCCAATACTTATTATGGAAATTGTTTTACAATGTGATGTACTTACTGGAATTCCAAAAAAACTAGCTAAAAATAGAGTTATTCCTGTTGTTATATCTGTTATTATAGCATCTATATTTGATAATTTTGTAATATTACTTCCTATATTTTCTACTATACTTCTTCCACCAAATCCAACTCCTATGCTCATAGTAGTTGAAACTAATATAATTATCCAAATATAATCTATTGGAAATAAGTTTTCTGGTACAATACTATTTTTTATACTTGCAAAATAAATAATAAATAACCCAATAAATTTTAAACCATCCTGCGCTCCATGCATGAAAGATAATACTAAACATGAAAAAATTTGATATATTTTTATTTTAGAATTCCTTATTCTCTCTAAAAAAACTCTAAACAATATATTCAATAACTTACAAATTAAATATGTACATCCTATTGACCAAAATAAACCAATTAATATTTTTCCCCACTCATTAAAATTTATACTTTTGTAATTTCCTAAAGCAATACTAGCACCAGCTAAACCAGCTATAAGACTATGTGTTTCACTAGTAGGAATTCCATATTTTAATGCAATTATAGAAAAAATAACTGTGCTTAAAATACTAGCTAAAATTGAAATTATTCCATCAGTTTCATTTTGAAAATTGATTAAAGTGGCCATATTTTTAGCAACCGAAAAATTTATGAAGCACATACAAATAATACCTATAAAATTAAAAATCGCACTTAAATATGCAGCTTTTCGAAATGATAAAACTTTTGTTCCTACAACTGTACTAATTGCATTTGGAGCATCTGTTATAGCATTTGTAAAAATTAACATTATAATTAAAATACCAGTTAAATATATCAAAACTTAATTAAGATGATATAAAATTTATACCATCTATCCTCCTTCTATTATCTATTTGATATATTTATATTCTCAATTTCTATATTTAATTCTCTTGAAATTATATTTTGAATTTGAGCTACTTGTTCTTTTAATAAAGTAACATTAGATTTTATAACTACACTTACAGAATCATCATTAAAAAATATAACAACATCATTAAAGCCTTTATTTTTAATAAGATTTTCTGCAACAAAAATTCCGTTTTTTTGATTTTCTATTTTAGTTATCTCTTGAATAGCAATACTCTTCTGTTCTGAAGATATTTGATTACTATCTACCATATTTTGATAAGTTTCTATCATTTGTGAATATCTTTTATCTCTTTCAATTCTTGATGCTGAAAAATAGTCGTCACTATCTGCAACTGTTTCTTCTTCTGTAACAGTATTGTTATCAATCTTATTTTGCTCTTCTTCAACAGCTTCAGAACTTACTAATTCAACATCACCAGTTTTTTCACTATTATCATATGCAATATCAAAACTATCCTTTTCAACTTTAAAATTAAAAAAGCCTATTCCTATAAGAAAAATGGCAATAAAAGTTAAAGCTAAAGATTTAATTTTTCCTTTCATAAATACCTCCAAAATTATTCCATTCCAAAAACTTGAATTTTATGTGAAGCTAGTCCAGTTGCAGCTTCAACAGCTAAAATAATATTTTCTTTTACTTTAGAATTATTTGCGCCTTGAGCAGTAATTATCGCACCTTCAATTTTAGGGTTAGCAGATTTTCCAATAATAGGTTGAGAAGCAGAATCTACAATTATTTCTTTTTTGCTTTCAGTAGTTTCAGTAGTTTTTGTATTTCCTGCTTCAACCTCCTCTTGTGTTTTGCTATTACTAGATGTCTCATTATAAAGAGGAGAAATACTTCCACTTTCAGAATATGTTATCATAACTTCTACATTGCCAACACCTGATATTTTTCCTAATATATTTTCTAATCTATCTTCTAAATTAGTTTCTATATCAGTTGTGGCTTTTACAAGTTCTGAACCATTTGTTTTATTTTCTACTTTTGGCTCTTTATCATCCTCTACCATTATTCTATTTATTAAAATTAAAGTTATTACTAAAACAATCAAAAAAAATATTAAATTTTCAGTTTTTTTATTTTCATTTTTAAAAATATTTTTTAAATTTTTTAACATATATCTTTCACCTACATAAATAAAATTTTTTCAGTTTCAACATTATAATTTTTTGAAATATAATCCTTAATTAAATTTTGATCTTGAGGTAATGCTCCCTTTATAGTAATTTTAATAATTTCTGAATAATCAGAACTTAAAATTATATCTATACTTTGAATACTATATCCCTCTTCTACTAGCTCTAGCTTCATTGTTTCTTTTAAACTATTTATATAATAATTTTGTAAATCTATACTATTAGAATTATAAGTTTCTATACTATCAAATTCATTTTCAAAATCTACATCAAAATCCTTATTAAATATTTTAAAAAAAGGATTTAAAATAGTAATAATCAAATATATACCAGAAACAATTTTCACATATTTTTTATTAGCTCCATTTGGAAGAAGCATTTCTATTATTACTACCAAAATTATTGCTATTATTATACTTTGAACATTTTTTAGAAAAAAATTTATCATATAACTCCTTTAAGCTGTGGATTTTAGTACTATAGTAATTCCTATTATAAGCATTACTGAAACTCCTACTAAAATACCTAATAAAATTTGATAACATTCAGAAACTTGATCTATTAATTTTACTAATTTTTCATCTGCAACAATTTCACATAAACAAGCTGTAAGTTTAAATGATAACCATAATACAGCTATTTTAATAATTGGTAAAATTACTATTCCTAGAACTACTATTACCCCCAATAATCCAACACTACTTTTTAAAACCTTACTACAGCCTATTATAGTTTCAGCAGTATCTCCAAGAATTTTTCCAAAAACTGGGATAAAATCAGTAACTACTGCTTTTGCTGTTTTAGCTGTTAAATTATCTACCGATTTTCCAAGAGTTCCCTCTAATGAAAGAGTAGAAACAAATATTGTAAGTAAAATTCCTAAAATCCAAATTGAAGATTTTTTTATAAATTTTGATAATTTATCTACTGTTATTTCTTTAGAAAAATTTGATACTATTGATAAAGTCATACTAATCATTACTAAAGGTATTATAAGCTTTTCTATAAATTCTCCAATAAAATTTATCATAAACAACAAAATAGGTTGTACAAAATTTGCAAAAGTAAATTCACCTGTTGTAAGCATTAGTGTTATGAGCAAAGGAATCAATAATTTCATAAATTCAACAACATCTCCTATTGTATTTTTAGTTATTGAAATAATTGATCCAAAACTATCTAATATAATTGAAGCTATAATTACATATTGTAAAAAATATACAATTTTTGATGTTGAATCATTTCCTAAATTCTCTGCTATACTTTTTACTATAGTATGAATTATTACAACTATTAATATTTTTATCATTAAAGAAATATTTTCAGAAAATTCATTTTTTATTGTATTAAATATACCATTTTTTATAAAAGAATTATCAACTTGTCCCTTTATCATAGAATCAAATATACTATTTAAGTTTGTATCTTCAAATACCTCATTTGTATACTCTTGAGACTTAGATATAAAATCATTTATACCTAAACTAGATTTTTGATCTTTTATTATTTCTTCTGTTGCATAAAGATTTTGGTTAAAAATAATTATACAGGCAATAAAGCCAATAATTGTTCTAAAGAACTTCCTATTACCGGAATTGATAATGAAATAACAATTATTTTTCCTCCTAAATCAATCTTACTAGCAATAGATGACTCTCCGCAATCTTTACAAATACTTATTGCAAATTCTGATAAAATAGATATTCCTGTTATTTTAAGTAGTAAAGAAATAAAACTATTATCAATTTGTGCTTTTGAAGATAATTCTTTTAAAAAACTTATTACTTCTAATAATATATCTAGCGAAAAATATAATATTAAAAGTGAACCTATTAAAATTACATATAAAGCAAAATCCTTTTTATATTCTTTTAATATGATTGTAATAACTAAAGTAATAAAACCAATTCCTATTATTTTTACTAAATTAATCACAAATTAAACACCGTCCTTACTGTTTGAAATAAATCACTTATTTCTCTAATAACAACAGTTAAAACTATTACCATACCAGCCAAGGTAACCATCATTGCTTGATCTTCTCTGCCTGCCTTATTTAATATCTGGTGTAATACTGCTACTACAATACCTATTCCTGCAATTTTAAAGAGTAAATCAATATCCATTATTAATCCCCTTTCTTATTATTTATACAAAAATTATAGCGATCGTAATTCCAATTATCACTCCTAAAGATTTATACAATTTATCATTTTTCTTTCTTATTTCTTCTGCTTCAATAATTTGTTTATCTAAAAATTCATCTGCAAGTTCAATTTCATTCATTTGACCTTTTAAATCAGTCTTTCCAAGTAATTTACCAAATGATGTAACAATATCTATATCTTCTTTTGAAAATCCATAACTATTTTCTGCTACCGCCAAAGTCCATGCATCTTCATAATTATCTTTTTCTAAATTGGATATATATGATTTAAATATATTATTTTTTTCATCATATATTAGATGAGATATTGAATCAAAAATTTCTTTAATTGGTTCATAAGTAAATTCAAGTTTAGTTTTAAAAATATTAAAACTACTTTTTAAATTTCTTAATTTATTAACTCTTAAACTAAAAGTTTTAGCTTTATTTATACCTATATATGCACAAACAATTATAATTAGAACTATATCTATAAATTTTATAAAAAACATTTTTCTTTCTCCTTCAAAAAAATAGTATCTTTTATTTTACCTTTTTCTTCACTTAAAAAAATAAGCTTATCTATTATATTCAATTCTATAATTTGCTTCATATATGGGTTTTTTATAAAGTCATCATAAGATGAACCATGACAAGTAAATATTCCCTTAACACCTGAACAAAAAGCGTAATTTATAGCAGTAACATCTTCTTTTGTACCTATTTCATCTGCAATAATTATCTTGGGAGCCATAGAACGAATAAGCATCTTAATTCCTATATCTTTAGGCGTATTTTCAATAATATCCACTCTACATCCTAAATCATTTTGAGGCACTCCTTTAAATAAAGCAGCAATCTCTCCTCTTTCATCTACAACACCGACATCTAATGCTTGAAATCCTATTTCAACACTTCCTGAGCTTAAATTTCTTATTACATCCTTTAAAATAGTTGTTTTTCCAAAACCTGGTGGAGAAATAATTATTGTATTCCAAATATAATTACCATTTATTATCTCTGGTAAAATATTTTTTGAAGCTCCGTATAACTTGTCTGGCTATTCTAAAATTTAAACTATTAATATATTTTATGTTTGTAACCATTCCATTTTCTATTACACATGATCCTGTAATTCCTACTCTATGCCCACCTTTTACTGTAATAAAACCACTTGCAATTTGATTTTGATAAGAATAAATTGAATATTCACAAATTTTCTGCAAAATTTCTATAATATCATTGCTTGAAACGATATAATCTATTTTTAAATAATTATTATTTGTTTTTATAAAAATAGGTTTAGCTTGTCTTATTCTTATTTCTTCAGCATTAGAAATTTTATCATATATTAAATTTGAAATTTTTCTTGGAAAAAATCCTAAAACATCATTTATTAAATTATCCATACTAATATATATTCAAGAAAAATAAATATATGCATAAAAAAATGATTCTTAAGATTTTTCTTAAGAATCATTTTTTTATAAATTTATATGTATTTTTCTTTTGAAAGTTTCAAATCCCTTTTTATATATCTCTTTTGGCTAACCAGTCTTTTTTAAGGACATCACAAAACTCTTTTCTAGTAATAGATTTTCTACCAATGATATGTTTCACCTTTTGATATTTTAAAAGCCCTAAATAATTGCTCTAAAACAAAAACTCTAAACAATTGATGTGGAAAAGTCATTTTAGAAAAGCTTATTTTTTCATTAGAAATATTTAATATTTCATCATTAAGACCTAAAGTTCCTCCAATAATAAAAGTTATTGTACTATTAAAATTTAATGCAATATCATCTATTTTTTTAGAAAATTCTTCTGAAGAATATTGTTTTCCTCTTAAATCTAATGCAAAAATATAAGAATCTTTTTTTATACTATTTTTTATTTTATTACATTCTTTATTTTTTATTTCTTTAATAATACTATCATTAATTTTTTCTGGAAGCTTTTCATCAGAAAGTTCTGTTATAGTTAAATTACAATACTTAGAAAGTCTTTTTGAATATTCAGCTATTGCCATTTTTAAATAATCTTCTTTTATTTTTCCTAGACATATTATATTTATATTCAACATATTTATCAAATACCCTTCATAATAGTTGATTTCCAATCTCACTAAATAATATTTTAACACCAATTACAAATTGCACGACATACATAGCTAAAACTCAAAACAATCATTTAATCAATTTTTCAATCTCATCCTTGCTCATTTTAATTGTTGTAGGTCTACCATGAGGACATGTATATGGATTTCTTAACTTAAACAAACTAGTAAGAAGTTTATCAACCTCCTCTTTAGTTAAATCCATATTTGCCTTTACTGCAGCTTTACAAGCAACTGTAGCAATAAATCTATCCTCCTGATCCTTCATATTATTTCTTTCATTTGTAACCATTTCATCTAATACATCAGTAAAAATATCTGATTTATTAGCTTTATACTCAATATCTGGTATTCCATTTATTTTAACAGAATTATCGCCAAAAGGTTCAATATCAAATCCTGAACTTCTAAAATATTTTAAATTTTTCTTAACAAAAAAATGCTCTTTATGTGAAAGTTCTCTTATATCTGGCATTAACATCATTTGAGTATTATTTTCTGTATTATTTTTATAATTTTCTTTTATTTGTTCATAAAGCAACCTTTCATGTGCAGCATGTTGATCTACAAAATATAATTCATTATCAATTTCTATAATAATAAAAGTTTTAAAAATAATACCTATGTATTTATATTTTAGTTCTTTAACTTCATCTCTTTTTATAAGCTCAGCTTTTTCTTTTTCAGTTTCAGAATTCTTTTTATTATCATCACTATTAAAATGACTTGTTATATAATCTAATTCATTGTTAACATATTCTTTGTCATTTCCAATTCTTTGGGTTTCTCCTAAAAACTCTGCTTTAAGCAAAGTTTCTTTTATAGCTCTATATACAATTTTATATAAATTATCTTCATCTTTAAATCGAACTTCTAATTTTGTTGGATGAACATTTACATCATAAAAACTAGCTGGCATCTCAAGATTTAAAATTAAAAATCCGAATTTTCCAATACCAGTTCCACCTTTAAATGCTTCATCAGCGCTATTAGTTAAAATTCTATTATTTATATTTCTTTTATTTAAGAAAAATATTTGACTTTTTCTATTTTCTTTAGCCACCATAGTATTTCCAATAACACCAGTTATTGTTATACCATCTTCACTATGATTTACATCTAATAAATTTTTTTGAATTTCTTTTCCATATAAAATATAAATTAAATCTCTCAAAGAACCATTTCCAGAAGATTTAAATATAGGCTTTCCATCACTTATAAGTCTAATTGATACATCCAAATTTGCAAGAGAAATTTTTTGTAACATTTCTTTTATATATCTAAATTCAGTAGCATCTTGTTTTAAAAATTTAAGCCTAACTGGTGTATTATAAAATAAATCTTCTACTATAAAAGTAGTACCTATACTTGCTCCAATATCTTCTTTATTTAATAACTCTCCACCTTTTGCCTCGATTTTTACTCCAATTTCATTATCTATAGTTTTGGTTATTAAAGTCATTTTAGAAATTGATAATATACTTGCAACAGCTTCACCTCTAAAACCAAATGAATATGTATTTTCCAAATCTGATATATCTCTAATTTTACTAGTAGCATGACGTTCAAATGCTAGAGGAATATCATCAAAAGATATTCCTTTACCATCATCTGTAACTTTTATAAAAGTTTTTCCACCTTTTTTTATTTCAACTACTACATTTTTAGCACCAGCATCTATTGAATTTTCTACTAATTCTTTTACAACATTTGCAGGTCTTTCAATAACTTCACCTGCAGCAATTTGATTTATTGTTAAATCATCTAATAATACTATATTTCCCATTTTTCTACTTATCGTTATTCAAATAAAGTTCTAATCTTCTTAATTAAATAATGACTTCCCCCATTTGTTTTTGCATTTTCTACCATACTAATTATCAATAATTGATTCTCATTTTCATCAACAGTAACACAATCAAACCATCCTAAAGTATCTCCCTCTTCATCTTTTGCAGTTTTAAGTTCAGCAGTTCCTGTTTTTCCTGCAAGAGTTCTATTTGAAATTTTCATATCATTAGCAGTTCCCTCTGGATTTTCAATTACTTGAATTAAATCATCTTTAATTATATTTGCAGCTTCTACTGAAAATGCATTTTCAACTAAATATTCTGGAGTAGTATTATCTTCTTTATACTCTAAATAAGGTTTAATCATATTTCCCTCATTTACAAATGCAGAATAAATTGATGCCATATGAATAGGATTTACTAAAAGCTCTCCTTGTCCATATCCTGTATCTGCAAGAAGTGTTTCTTTTTCAATTTTTTCACCAGTTGCATATTTTGATTTTGAAGCATTAAATACATCTATATTTTCATTAAACTTAATTTTATTTAAACCATTCATAAGCTCTGAACTTCCAATTTGAAGTGCTGCTTGGGCAAAGAAAATATTATCAGAATGTATTAAAGCATTACGCAAATTTTTAGCACCACTATAAGCTGTAAGTGTAGTAATTTCATAATTTCCCCAGCTTGAATCTTTTTTCCATGAAAGCCCAGAATAATTAAATTCATCATTTTCTGTAAGTTTACCAGAAGTTAATCCTATAGCACCTGTAACTGGTTTAAAAGTAGAACCTGGACACCATGTTTGAAGGAATCTTGTATACATAGGATTATTTTCATTTTCAGAAAGCTCCTTCCACTCATCATTACTCATCCCATAAATAAATTTGTTTGCATCATAACTAGGTGTACTAACTAAAGCTAAAAGCTCACCAGATTTTGGATTCATTACTACGAAGAAGCCTTTATCATCTTTAAGCTGTTCATATAATTTATTTTGAATATTTATGTCAATAGTAAGTTTTACATCTTCTCCATTTTTAACTTCTTTTTGAGCTATTGTAGAAACTCTATTATTTTGAGAATCAACTATATAAATTTCAACACCATCAGAACCTCTTAATTTATCTTCATATAATTTTTCTATTCCTTTTTTTCCTATAACAGAATTACTGTTATAACCTTTATCTTTATTTTTCTCAAGCTCTTCTGCTGTAATACTTTGAACATATCCTGTTATATGAGCTACAGCTTCACCATAATTATAAACTCTATCTGTTGCACTAGAAATTTTTACACCTGGAACTTGTAATAATTTTTCTTTAATTTCTGAATCATTTACAGAAACTTTTTTAATTGGAACAAAAGAATCCTCTTTTACCCAAGAGCTTGATAAATCTTTATTAATACTTTCTACAGATAAATTTAATATTTCAGCTATTTTAGCAATATTTTCATCTCTATTTT
This sequence comes from uncultured Clostridia bacterium, assembly GCA_947630235.1. Lineage (GTDB taxonomy): Bacteria > Bacillota > Clostridia > TANB77 > CAG-508 > Scatovivens. Next base: position 10,689 of record CANRGN010000011.1, on the reverse strand, counting down.
CACCTAATTTTCCAGGTACAATTCCTATACTAGAAACAGAGCCTTGCTCTGCTAAATAAACCCCATTTCTATCTAATATACATCCCCTTATAGCATTATTTTTACTAACTCTAACTTTATAATCATCTTTAAGCTCTGGGAAAATCATTTCTGATGACCAATCAATTTTAAATTCTTTATTTTCATCTTTAGTTAAACTTGTTTTATTAGAAAAATCAACTTTTCCAGCAGAAGTTTCCATTGTAACATTATAAGGAATTTCTACATTTGAATTATTATCCTCATATTCCTTTGTATCTATTGATATACTACTTAACGAAATTCCATCATAAATATTTTTATTTCTAGTAGTAAAATCCTCTAAATTTATTTTCTCTTTACTGCTATTACTTAAAAGTTCATACATTTTATCATACTCGCCATTTTCAATATAAGAAAAATAATCTTTTAATACATTTTCAGGATTATTTGCCTGCATATTATCATATACATAAAATGCTACAACTCCTCCTATAGCCATAAGTACAACTAATACAATTAAAGGTATAATAATTTTTTTCATAATTAACCTCCATAAAAAATAAAACTATTTACACAAACCTCTTACAACAGTATCTAAAAAACCATTATAAATCTTTTCTATATTTACATTTCTATCTGCTTTTAATCTATAAATTAAACTAGAACAAGAAACACCAAAAACACCTGCAGCTATAGCTTGTGAATCACCATCATAAAATTCACCATTTTGAATTCCCTCTTTAATTATTTTCTCTATTACATTTACATATTTAAAAACAGCTTTTTTACATTTTATACTTTTACTATCATTTCCCCAAATCTGACTTAAAACAATATTTAAAAAATCCTCATAATAAACAGTTATTTTAATTTGAATCATAATTATTGCTTTAATTTTATCTAATGCAGTTTTACAATTTTTAGTTTTTATCTCAATACTATTTTTTAATAATTTTTCTCCTTCTTCTAAAAGCAAATCAAAAATATCCTCTTTTTTTGAAAAATGATAATACAAAGAGCCTTTAGCCACTCCCGCAACAGCAGTAATTTCCTCAATATTAGTATTATCATATCCCTTTTCAGAAAAAAGCTTTATCGCAGTATTAAATATTCTTCTTTTAGTTTTATTCATGCTCCACCTCATAAATGTTTAGTATTAAAAATCAAAGTTATTATATCTTAAAAATTCATATTATGCAATTAAAATCCAGTAATTTTCAATGAAATTTGCTGGCTTTTTTGTAATGAAGCTTATACAAAAATAACTCTAATTTTAAGTTTTGAAGCAAATCTCTAATCATCATCTCCCCAAATTACTCTATTATAAAACCAAAATCATTTTTATAGAGTAGTAAGAAAAAAGCAGAATGTGTATTAGTATATCATTTAAATATTGAACTATTGGAAGGGTAAATTTTAGAGTCCCTTAACACAGAGTCAGGGAAAGAGTTCACGCTTGCAGGTGGAAGAGTGCCCTAGCGACGTTTAGGGACTCTTAAATTTATCCCTGGAACTAGTTCAACATTTAAATGATATACTAATACACATTCTACTTTTTTCTTACGGCTACATCTATATCTACAACTCAAAAACCTCCAAAATTTTCTCCCAAACCTTCTCTGCCAGCACCTCATGACCCTCCACAGTTAAATGAATTTTATCCACACCAGTTTCCAACCCTCCATTATCTACAAAATAACACCCATTCCTTCTTGCTATCTCCTCATACAAATCATTCAATTTCAAAGACTTTTCATAAGCCCCTTCATATTTCCCACTACCATCATCATCTGCAATCGGTGGTGCAACAACTAATAATTTAGGATATTTTCCACTAAATTGTGATTTTCTTCCTAAAATAGTTTTCACAAAATATTTTTCAAACATTTCCCCTATTTCCTCAGCACTTTTATTATAAGCTTTTTTTAATTCATTAGTTCCAAGCATAATTACAACTAAATCAATTGGATCATGTGTATCTAAGCAAGGAAGCAAATAGCTATATCCATTCTTGCCTTCTTTTCCTGGTCTTGGATCATCTGATAGCAAAGTTCTACTATTTAAACCTTCTTCTATAACTTCAAAATTATCACCTAATTTTTTAGCTAAAATTCTTGTCCATCTTTCATTCATATACCTTCTATGATCACTGCCTGAAATATATCCCCAAGTATTTGAATCACCATAACATAAAATTCTATACATATTCTCACTCCTTTAAATATTTTTATTTTCTAGCCAGAAATTAGCCACTTTGGCTATTGACTTTACATAACAAGTATGATATAATATATAAATGTAAGTACCCACATACAAATATTTTATTTTTTAGGAGGAATTCTTCTATGGCAAACACATTCTTTATCAAAAAGCAGGCTGGCAAAGAGGTCAAGAACTGCTTCCGCATCACATCGGATCCCACCTCTGTTCCTGAGGCTGTACGCGACTGCGTTCGGTTCTGCACAGACGGCTCAATTTTGATCGACAATGTCGACAACAAGACCGAGCATGTTGAGCGTTGCAACCCTGGTGAAGTCATCGTGTACGAAACTACCACTGATTCGGCACTTCCGCGTGGCTGGAACCTTTATGTTAAGGGAAATGCTGCTACCACACTGCTGGAACAAAATGGCAAGTTCTACAGACTTCCCTCCATCGTTGAGGCACAGTTCGTTACAGAAGAGTTTCCTGAGTTCATCCGCGGAGCGAAAATCACTCACAACGAGGATGGTACTTGGAGTCTTGACTGTGGTTGGGCTGTAGTCTCTGGATATCCTGGTGACATCTGGGCAAAGTATGGTGTGAACGCTGATGGAAGCATTGATGCAAACATCATTGCTGTTTCTCAGACAGATACGATTAATGATTACTTCGTTTGCACAGCGGATGGAGAAGTTATCGAACCATTGGCTGAGTACCTCAAGAAGCACTGCTAATCTTTCCTCTAAAAAAATGATAAAATCAACTCATTTGTTGGTTTCATTATTTCCCCCACTCATTCGTGGGGTTTTTCATTTATAATATATTCTAAAAATCTCTCACACCCATAAAAAATATCATAGCAAAAAACATGAAATTCTTTATATATTTTTATCTTCAAACATTATATTTAAATACTTATTTGAAAATTCTAACAATTCTTTATGTTTACCTCTTATTTTATCCATTAAATCATAAGTAATTTTATATGCTTCATCATACTCTTGCTTTGTCATTTCTAATTTACTATATGCTTCTTCAAATTCATCTTCATCTAATAATATAACTTCACCTTTTGGAGTTAATACAACATCTAAATACATATCATCTTCATAAGGAATCCCATTTTCTTTTCCTATTCCTCTAGCTATATCAAAATACCATTCAACCATTTCATTTTTATCATCATATACAGCACTTAATCTTATTCTTGAATTATAATCATAAAATTCTAACCATTTATAATTTGTATTTAATATACATAAACCTTTTTCTAAAATCATAGGTTTAGAAACTTTTTTAAAATTATTCAAATACAAATCTCCTTTAAAATCATCATTATTAAAATGTTTTAAAGTTTGCTCTATTTCATCTACACCATCATAATCTTTTACAATACTCGCAAATTTCTTTTTTAAACTTATCCAAAATCTTTGCTCTATTTTTCCATTATCAGAAATAATTTCATTTTCTAAAATTCCTCCATTATTAATAATACTTTTTCTTGAGCCAATATTATCCTTATAACAACACATTAAAACTCTATTTATTCCTATTTTTTTACATTTGATTAAAGCTAATCTAATCATTTCTGTAGCATAACCTTTTCTTCTTTCAGTAGGTCTTACACCATCTCCAATATGACCATTGTATAATAATTTTTCATTTAATATATGTCTAATTTGAATCATTCCTATAACTTTATTATCAAATTTTCTTACACCTAAAAATAAACTAGCTGGAACTTTTTCAGAATTAGCAGAATAATTAACATCAGCATTTATCTTCTCAAGCCATTTATCAAAATCTTTTATTCTATCTAATCCTCCATCTCCATTTAACTCAAATTCTCCATAATTAAAATGCTCTTGTAAATATTCTTCTACTTGTTTTTTATATTCTTTTGTTGGAAAAACCAATTCAATTTCATCTTTACTATTCATTTTTATCACCTCTTTATTTGTTGGTTTTAAAAATTCCACCACTCATTCGTGAGGGTTTTTCATTTCTTTATAATTTAATAAATTAATATAAATAAATCTTATAAAAACTATATAAATATTTATATACATAATATATAATACATATTTAAACAAAGAAAAATAATCTTTTGTAAAATTCCATAAATTATTTAAAAATTGTGAATCAGCTAATACTATTATTAAAAGAGTTATAAATAGAACTAATATAAAAATTACTAAAATAATAGCTATTAAAATATAAATACCCAAAATTACAGATAATACTATATTAACTATAAATAATCTTTTAGAAATTTTACTTTCTTTATTATTCTTATTTATTTCTTCATATTCTTCTTTTAAATTATTTTTTACAATGTAAATTTTATTTCTAATTATACTAAAAATAAAACTAAAAAATAATACATAAAATATAATCCCACTTATATTATACAAATTCATAATTATACTCCAGTTATTTTTTTCTTTTATTTCTATAATTTTACTAGATTTTCTATTTATAAAATATCTATCATGTTAGCCAAAAACTACGTTCATTTGGCTATTTTCTATAATTTTCTTCTAAAAATTTATACTCATTTCTAATTTCAGTTATCATATCTATATAAGTGCCGTGTACATCATGTTCTACAATAGATTCATAATGAATTAAACTATCTCGAAATTTTTCATAGTTTTTAAAAACTTGATTTTTTAGAGAGTAATAGTCATCTTCCTTAAATTCAATATTTTTATATTTTAACATTTCTATAAATAAATTTTTTATCTTTTCTATTTCAGCATTATATATATCCTCTAGAGTTTGATTTTCTTCTAAAGTTATTTCTTCATAATATGGTTCATAATCTTTATAAATTTTTTCATCTTCTGAAAAGTATTCATAAGTTCTATTTAAAATATCTAAATATTCAACATCATCAGCATTAATTACCCAAAATTCATCTCTTATAGTATCTTTGTAAATACATTTATTATATAATAATTGATATAATGGTGACCAAATATAATCAAAATCATAATAACATAATTCTATTTCTTCTATTAAATCTAATAATGCTCCATTTTTATCATATTTTCGTTTTTTGAAATCTAACATTTTAATAAATAGATTTCTAAGATTTTCTTTATATTTCTTTTCTAAATTTGAAAATCCTTCTTTTTGTATTTTATTTTCAAATTGTTTATATTTTTTTATTTTATTTATATAACCATTATAACTAGAAATTACATTTTTTAATTCATATTTTTTTACTCTTTTTACATCTTCACTTACAATATAACTTACATCTCTACAATAACTTTCAAAATCAGAAAAATAAATACTGTTATAATAAATTTCTTTTGCAGTATAAAAAATATTTTCGTCATACTCTATATTTTTTAATTTACAAATTTCTTTACAAAGATTTTCAGAAAATTCACATAAAATTTTATTTCTATCTTTTCTTTTTAACTTCAAAAAATCATCTATATCAATTTTTTCCATAAAAAAAACTCCAAATTTTGCTAAACTTTATCTTATATCCTTTTAGTCTCTTTTTAATATCGTCTAGAATTTATAGGATATTTACAACTCATTTCTACTTTTTTAAGTTATATTTTTTTCAGTGGTTCCTTTGGCTTATTTTATTATAACCTTTTTATCTTTTATTTCAATTATTTTACTAGATATTTTATTTATAAAATATCTATCATGTGAAACAAATAAAACTGTACCTTTATAATTTGACAAACTATCCTCTAATATTTCTCTAGTACCTATATCTAAATGATTTGTAGGTTCATCTAATATTAGGAAATTTATGTCTTTAATCATTAGCAGTGCAAGTTTTATTCTTACTTTTTCTCCGCCAGAAAGTTTTCCTAATTTTTTAAAAATGTCATCTTTAAAAAACATAAATTTTGTCAAAAACTTTCTAGTTTCATTTTCATCACCTTTATAAATTTTTAAGAAAAGTTCTAATATAGTTTCATCTTCATTTTCAAAATTAATTTCTTGAGGAATATAGCCTATTTTTACATTACTACCTATTTCTACTTGTCCATCAAAATTATTATCATATCCTAAAACAATTTTCAAAAGAGTGCTTTTGCCTGAACCATTTTTTCCGCATAAAGCCACTTTTTCACCATAATAAATATTAAAATCTGTATTATTAAGAATAATATTATCATCATATTTTTTTGTAAGATTTTTAACTTTTAAAACATCATTACCTGAGCGGTTACTAGATTTTAGCTCTAAATTTATATTTCTTTTTTCTAAAACTACTTTATCTACTACCTCAAGTTTTTCTAATCTTTTTTCAATACTTTTAGCTCTTTTGAAAAACATCTCATTTTTTGCAATCTCACCAAAACTTCTAAGTTTTTTTATTGATTCTTTCATTTTTTCAATCTGCTTTTGTTGATTTTTATAAATTTCAAATTCTGCTAATGTTCTTCTTTCATCTTCTTCTAAAAAATATGAATAATTTCCAAAATATATTTTTTCTTTTCCGTTTTCTAAAAGTATTGTTTTTGTAGCTACTTTATCTAAAAAATATCTATCATGAGACACCATTAAAATTGTACCTTTATAATTTATTAAAAACTCCTCTAACCACTCAAGAGCTTCTATATCTAAATGATTCGTAGGCTCATCTAGTAATAATATATCTGGATTCTTAAGCAAGATTCTAGCCAAATTAACAATTGTTTTTTCTCCTCCACTTAATAAATTATAATTTTTATTCAAGAAAGTTTCATCAAATTTAAAACCAGAACAAATCTTTTTATATTTTTCTTGTAATTCATATCCACCTAAACAAATATATTCATCTTGAATTCTTCCATATTTATTCATAATTTTTTGAAGCTCATCTTGATTTACTGTTTTTGTCATTTCTTCTTCTAAAACTCTCATAGTATTTTCTAAAGAAAAACAATTTTCGAAGCTCTTTTGTAAAAATATATGTACAGTTACATCACATTCTTCTTTATCATAAATTTGATCTAACATTTCTATAAAAGCATTTTTTCTAATATTTATTTTTCCAGAATCACAAACTTCTTTTCCTTTTATAAGCTTTAAAATCGTAGATTTTCCCGCTCCATTTGAGCCTATTAAAGCGATTTTCTCTCCAGTTTTTACTTCAAAATTTACTCCATTTAAAATATTTTTTAATCCATAATTTTTAACTACATTATTTAATTCTATTTCTATCATTTTTATATCTCCTTACTTTAAATTAATTAATAATAACGAGATATAAATGCTATATAATTCTACTTTTTAACTATTACAACATATATAGCATTATCTCGTTGTAATAGTTTCACAGCCGAAGCCTCTAAATTTTATTTTCCCTTCATAATCTTTTTTTCTACTCATTTTTTAAATCTCCTTTTTAAATTTTAAATAATTATATCAAAAATAACAATAAATTACAATATATATCTTTTATCCAAAAGCTACATCACTTTGGCTATTTCACTAATTAGAAAATGATGAACGGAGCTCCCTAATGAAAAGAGCTCCGTTAGAACTTAGTATATGACTAAGAGAAGTTTTCTTCTTTTGATTGATTGAAAAACTTACCATTCAAAGTAGTTGTAATGACCTACTCTGTTTCCAGTCTTTTCGTCAATCATCCAAAACACTACTATATCACCATTAGAATGAGCTTTAAACTTATAATGGCCTACGCATCCTGCATAAAATCCCATACCACACTCCTCATCAACAATAACTTCAATACGAGTGTTATGCTTTCTGACAAAGTAGAAACAGCTATCTGTCTTAAGGACATAACTATCATTCTTAGGATTCTTGATAAGTTTGGCATCAGGACGGACACTCGAATCATTGGTTGCACTACGTACTCCATAGATTAGCTCTTCTTCAAGAGTTTTGGCATACTGTGAATCCACGATTACCTTTCTCCCAACCTTATGGCAAATGTGTTCGCCGGTTGCATCAGTAAATGTAATAGCTTTCTTAATCATAGTTCATACCTCCAGATAATAATCTTTTTTATTGTGAATCTTCCAACTGGTGAAAACTACTAGAGGATTTGCAAAAGTTTTCGCCATTTACATTATAACATATTATGTAACCAATTGCAAATTTAACCTACATTTCTTTCTCTTCATGAAACCCATCAAACTTACTAGAATTAGCTTCCTTCATAGCTTTTTTTCAAAAGCTACATACCTTTGGCTAAAACAAAAGACGTATTAACTTTCTAAATTACATTCAGAAAATTAATACGTCTTTTGTTTTCTTACTATCCATTTAAAAGATACACACCCAAATTCAAATATGATGCGAATAAAATCCAAATTAAATATGGTATTTGTAGTAATCCAGCTAATTTATTTTTATTGTAAAATATTTCAATCATTTTTGCTACTAATATAGCTAACAATACAATCCATAGAAAAGAAAATAATCTCCATTTAAATACAAAGAAAAATATAGACCATAAAGCGTTAACTGCAAGTTGTAAATAATATATGGAATTTATTTTACTATCAGTTAATCCTTTACTTTTTAAAATTCCATAAGATACTCCCATTAATATGTATAAAATAGTCCACACAATCGGAAACACAATACTTGGTGGAGAAAAAATTGGTTTTTGTAAATTATCATAATCTATAAATTTAGAAATTATAAATCCTACCAATCCACCAACAATAACTGGAACTAGTATTGATTTAATATAAACTTTTACTTTATTCATATTTTTACACCTCTATATAATTTTATTAAATAGAGATATAAAAAAGAACTTTATTTGCATATATTTAACTTATTCAATAATATCAAACAAATTTTTCTTACTTTTTCTCTAAAACTTAATTATTATTTAAATCACTAATATTAAATAAATTATAACCTTCATATCTATAACTTGCATCAATACCTTTTATATAAACCTCTCTATCATTTATCTTATTAGTTAATGCATCTTTTAATAAAACTTTAATTTCAGTATTTTTAATTGGACTTCTTTCCATTGCAAGCAAATAATCTTCTTTATTAACTTTACTCCAATCAACTACTTTACCAAGCTCTTTTTTGAAAATCATATCTAGCCAAATTCTTGTACTTCTTCCATTACCTTCTCTAAAAGGATGTGCAATATTCATTTCAACATATTTTTCTATTATCTCATCAAAATTAGATTGTGGCATTTTATCAATCTGCTTTAAAGCACTTTCTAAATACATAGCAGATGCAAATCTAAAATTACTTTTTGAAATATTTTCTGTTCTAATTTTGCCCGCAAAATCATATATATCTTCAAATAAATATTTATGTATTTGTGCTAAACCTTTAAAAGTTCCAACTTCAAATTTATTTAATTCTCCAGTTTCAAATAGTTGTATAGCCTTAATTTTTGTTATTCTTTCCTCTTCTTTAGCAAGTTCTATCTCATCACTCAATCCTAATTTATTTTTTAATAACATAAATCTTTCTCCTTCTTTATATATTTTATTCATTTTATAATATATTCTAAAAATTTCTCGCACCCATAAACAATATCATAATACACTGAATCAAAATTACCATAATACCAAGGATCAATTATATCTCTTGGTTTTTCAGTATAATCTAATAATCTATGAACTTTATTTTCTTTATCTGAGCCAACTATTCTTAAAATATTTTTTATATTACTTTCTTCCATACCTAAAATGTAATCGAATTTATCATAATCTTCTTTTCTTATTTGTCTTGATATATGTTCAGTAAAAGGAATATTCATTTCTCTTAAAATATTTTTAGTATCAATATATATCCCTTCTTTTGTAATTTCATTACAGTTACTAGTTGCAGCAGAATCAATATAAAATTTATCTGCTAATCCTTTTTTATTAACCATATCTTTAAAAACGAATTCCGCCATTGGAGATCTGCAAATATTTCCTAAACATACAAATAAAACTTTTATCATTCTTACTTACTCCTATTAAACTTTAATTTTAGTATTAAACTGATTTTTAAACCATTTGTTTAATTTTCTTCTATTTTTAAATATCAATAACTTATTTTCATCTACTTTTTCAATTTTTTCAATTACTTCTTTTCTTTTATTTTTTCTCCAATTAAACACCCACATTAAAAAATCAAAAGACATTCTTTCATTACATCCAGGTATATCTGGCTTTTCTTTACCATGATTTTTTATATATCTTCCAACAGCACCTTTAACAGCTGACAATGTAGAATAATCTAGATAAATAATTAAGTCAGATCTTTTTAATCTTTCCTCCAAAGTAGATCTATATGTACCATCAATAATCCATTCTTCTTCACTAACTTTTTCTAATATAATTTTATCTCTTTCATCTTTATCTCTAATTTGCCAATCTTTTAAATGATGAATTGCATCAATATGATATACTGGTAAATTCAAAAGTTCACCCAAATTATTTGAAAGAGTAGTTTTTCCAGTTCCACTACCACCTATTATACTAATTCTTTTTACATTTTCTA
>CANRGN010000010.1 GCA_947630235.1 uncultured Clostridia bacterium | reverse complement strand
AGAAATTGCAAAAAAAATGATAAAAAATAAATATAAAATAGAAGATATAGTTGAATTAACAGGATTAACGAAAGAAGAAATTGAAAATTTAAAATAATTTGTGTAATAAATAAAAATACTTAAAATTTAATAACTCTTTGATATTTACAATTATAGTAGATATCAAAGAGTTATTTTTTTATTTAATAGGAAAGTTCTCTGTAGTTATGCTTAAGTAAAAGCTTTGTATACAATTTTTGTAAAAATTGACGCACGAACAATTTAATGTGGATTTTTCAATATATTTTAACAGGTTGACATAAGAAAATTCCTAATATTGTTCTAATTAAAAAATAATTTTAGAATTTAATTTTTTTACGAAAAAATTTAAAATTAATTATTAATTTTTTCTTAAAGTAACTTAGTTGTAACTTTAAATAATATATAATGAAAATGAATTAAGAAAATATTGATTATTTGTTATAAATAGTTAATAAAAAACAAAAAATTATGCAAGGAGATGATTATGAATTGGAGATTTTAAGAGTTGAAAATTTAACAAAAGTTTATGGAAAAAATGATTCAAAAGTAGTGGCTTTAGATAACGTTTCTTTTTCAGTAGAAAAAGGTGAATTTATATCAATAGTCGGTGCGAGTGGATCGGGAAAATCAACATTATTACATTTAATTGGAGGTGTTGATAGACCTACAAGTGGTAGAGTTTTTATTGATAATAAAGACATATTTAATTTTAATGATGATAAGCTTGCTATTTTTAGAAGAAGGCAAGTGGGTTTAATATATCAATTTTATAATTTGATTCCAATTTTAAATGTTGAAGAAAATATTACTCTGCCACTTTCATTAGATAATAGGAGTGTAGATAAAAAGGCATTAGAAGAAATGCTTAAACTTTTAGGATTATATAATAGAAAAAATCATTTACCAAATGAATTATCAGGAGGTCAACAACAAAGAACTAGTATAGGAAGAGCTTTAATTACTAATCCAAGTATAATTTTAGCAGATGAGCCTACTGGAAATCTCGATTCTAAATCTAGTGACGAAATTGTTTCTTTATTAAAAAAATCAAATAAAGACTTAAAGCAAACTATTATTATGATTACACATAATATGGAAATTGCAAAATGTGCTGATAGAATAATAAAAATTGAAGATGGAAGAATTGTTTAAGGAGGTGGAAAAAGATGAACTTACTTGAACAATTAACTATAAAGAATTTAAAATTAAATAAAAAAAGAACAACTGTTACAATAATTGGAATAATTCTATCAGTAGCATTAATCACAGCTGTAGCTTCAATGTATACAAGTGCAATTTCTTCATTAATAGATTATGAAACATCACAAAAAGGAAATTTCCACTATTGTTTTTATGATGTTCCAAATGAAGATATAAATACATTTAAAAATAATAGAAAAATAGAAAGTTTAAATATTATAAGTCCTTTAGGATACGCAAAGCTTGAAGAATCTAAAAATAAATATAAACCATATGCTTATGTTATGGCTTTTTCTAAAAATGCATTGGAAAATTTATCAGTTAATTTAGTTGATGGAAGATTACCAATGAATGATACTGAAATTGTAATTCCAACTCATTTAAAATCAAATGGAAGAGTGGATTTTAAAATTGGTGATTCTATTACTTTAGATGTTGGAACTAGAATTAATGATACTCAAGAATTAAATCAGCAGAATCCTTTTATTGAAGATTCTAATGAACAAATTACAAACACTACTAAGAAAAACTATAAAATTGTTGGTATAGTAAAAAGATTAGCTAGTAATATCGAAGGTTATTCTGCTCCTGGTTATACTTTTATTACATACATGAGTGAAAAAGATATGACTGGAAATGTTGATATTTATGCTAGATATACAAAAGAAGGAGTAAAAGCTTCATATAAAGTTACTGCTAATATTCTAGGATTGGATGAGAAAATATTTGAAAAAATAAGTTCAGGTCATAGTGAATATTCAGAACAAATGGAGAAAGCAAAATATAAATTTGAAGATAATTCATATTTAATTTCTTTAGAAACTAATCCATTAAATGATTCTTCTGCTAGTTCTTTAGGGATAGTAGCTTTAATTGTTTGTATAATTATAATATTTACATCAGTTTTTTGTATAGAAAATAGTTTCGATATTTCTATTACTGAAAAGATTAAACAATATGGAATGTTAAGAAGTATAGGTGCTACTAAAAAGCAAATTAAGAAAAATGTATTTTTTGAAGCAGCTGTGCTTGGAACAATTGGAGTACCTATTGGAATATTGTCTGGCTTTTTAGCATCATATATTTTGCTTTTTATTAGTAATAATATGATTGGAAACTGGGTTGATGGTGAACTAAATTTAAGTTTTAAGTTTTCTTGGATCGCAGTTATATTTTCTGTTATTTTAGGAAGCATTACAATTTATTTGTCTGCAATTAAAAGTGCTAAAAGGGCATCAAGGATTTATCCAATTACCGCTATAAGAAATAGTGGAGATATAAAAATTAAAGCTAAGAAATTAAAATCTCCAAAAATAATCAGTAAAATTTTTGGAGTAGGTGGAGATATTTCTTATAAAAACTTAAAGAGAAATAAGAAGAAATATAGAACAACAGTTATATCAATAATTGTATCTAGTGCTATATTTATTGCATTGTATTCTTTTGTTGATTTATCTTTTTTATATGCTGAAGAAGAATATAAATCTCATGATTATAATATAAATTTAAATATTGTTGTTGACTCCAAGGGAGAGGCTTATCAAAAACTTGTAGAGACAACTAAATTAGATAATATTGAGAATTATTCAATTTTAAATCAAACTGGCTTTAGTATTTCTAATCCTAAATATACTGATGAATATAAAAAAGCATTAAATTTTCAAAATGAAAAAGAAAGTGGTTATTTTGATGGGTATGTTGAGATTTTATCTATTGATGCTGTTTCTTATAAAAAATATATAGAAGAATTAGGCTTATACTATAATGATATGAAAAATAAAGCAATTTTATTTAATATGAATCATTTAAGTCTATATGATGAAGAAAAAGATAAAAATATTTTTAAAAATGTAAATCAATTTGATTATTCTATAGGTGATGTAATAAATGGAGAAGATTCTAAGGGTAATATTTGGAAAGATTTAGAGATTGGATTTGTAACTGATAATAAAAAACCATTTTCTTTGACTAATGCTACTAATCCAATGATTATTGTTAGTGATGAGCTTTTTAACAGTATTGTTAAAGATAATGAAAGAATAGAAGCTTATTATCAAAGCTCTAATCCAAATAAATTACAAGATGAAATAGAAGAAATATTAAAAGATAATGAATTTTATCTTACTAATATAGATGAAAATTTAAAAATGATGGAAAATTTATATACACTTCTTGCAATATTCTTATATGGATTTATAATTGTAATTTCACTAATTGGTATAACAAACATATTTAATACTATTACAACTAATATGCAACTTAGAAAACCAGAATTTGCAATGCTAAAATCTATTGGTATGACAAGTAAAGAATTTTCTAAGATGATTAGACTTGAAAGTATTTTTATGGGAGTTAAATCTCTAGTTTTTGGAATACCAATTGGAATTGTATTTTCATATTTAATTTATATTTTTCTAGCAAAAGATTTAGGAATAAAATATCCATTACCAATTAAAGCTATTATAATAGTTATTCTAGCGGTTTTCTTACTTATAACTTGTATAATGAAATATTCTATGAATAAGATTGATAAACAAAATACTATTGAAACTATTAGAAATGAGAATATTTGACATTTTGAGTATATTTTTTTATAATAGAAAAAATTATAATAAGAACATCTTATTGATAAGACTATATCTTTATAAGATGTTCTTTTTTAAGGATAGAAAATGAATATATTATTAGTAGAAGATAACTTAACAATTATAAAAGGTTTAAAATATTCTTTTGAGAATAATAATTATAATTTGATATATAAAACTTCAAAAAAAGAAACAATAGAATATTTAAAAGAAAATTTAAATATTGATTTAATTATATTAGATATAACTCTTCCAGATGGAAATGGTTTTGATTTATATGAAAATTATGTAAAAAAATTAAATATACCAACAATTTTCTTAACAGCTAAAGATGAAGAAGATAATATTGTTAGGGGATTAAATATAGGTGCAGAAGATTATATTACAAAACCATTTTCTACTAAAGAGCTTTTAGCCAGAATAAATAAAATTTTACTTAGAAATAAAAAGCAAAGTACGATTATTGTTAAAAACATTAAATTTGATATGGATAAAATGACTGTATATAAAAATGGTGAAATAATTGAACTAACTAGTTTAGAAATGAAATTACTTAATTTGCTATTTTTAAATAAAAATAAAGTAGTAAGTAGAAGTACAATATTAGATAAAATTTGGGAATGGACTGGAAATGATGTTGATGATCATACAATTACAGTTTATTTAAAAAGAATAAGAGAAAAATTAAATACAGATATTATAAAAACTGTAAAAGGAATTGGGTATATGATAGATGAATAATAAAATTTACTTAATAGTATTTATTTTTGTTTCTTTATTTTTATTAGTTTTTTTCGTATTGGGAAATGTATATGAATATAATAGTTATATTATTAGTCTAAATAAAAAAATTGAAGCAATAATGTTTAATATTAAAGAAAAATATCCTGAGATTTCTGATGATGAAATTATAAAAAATTTAAATTCTTATGATAGTAAAAATAATATTGATAATAAATTTTTTGAAAAATATGGAATTGATACAAAAAAAGATTCTATATTAATTGAGCATAGCAAAAATTATCATAAGTTTTTAGTTATAAATATTTTATTTTTCATTATATCGATTTTAATAATATTAACTATATTTTTAATTTATAATAAAAGAAAAGATAAAGAAATTTCTAAAATAACTAAATATATTGAGCAAATAAATAAAAAAAATTACTCACTATGCATTGATGAAATTTCAGAAGATGAGTTATCTATATTGAAAAATGAAATATATAAAACAACTGTAATGCTAAAAGAAAGTGCAGAAAATTCAAAAAAAGATAAAAGTGAACTAAAAAAATCATTAGAGGATATATCTCATCAATTAAAAACTCCACTTACTTCTATATTAATTATTTTAGATAATATAATAGATGATCCTAATATGGAAAAAGATATTAGAGATGATTTTGTAAGAGATATAAAAAGAGAGATTACAAAAATTACTTTTTTAGTTCAAGCACTTTTGAAATTAGCTCAGTTTGATGCAAGTACTGTTAATTTTGTAAAAGAAAATGTTTTTATAAAAGATATAGTTAATGAATCAATAAAAAATGTAAGATCATTATGTGATTTAAAAAATGTAAAAATAGAAATAAATGGTAATGAGAAATCAAAAGTTCAGTGTGATTTTATGTGGCAAGTTGAAGCTGTTACAAATATATTAAAAAATGCAATAGAACATTCTAAGCAAAACACTTTTGTAACAATAAATTATGAGAATAATAAAGCATATTCTAGTATAGAAATAATAAATAAAGGAGATTTTATAGATAGAGAAGATTTGCCTCATATTTTTGAAAGATTTTATAAAGGTAAAAATTCTACTAATGATAGTATTGGAATTGGACTTGCTTTATCAAAAGCAATTGTTGAAAAAGATAATGGAATTATAATAGTAAATTCAGAAAATAAATGTACTACATTTTGTATAAAATACTATTAAAAGGAAAAAATATTCATAATAAAATTTTAGTGGAGCCAAAAAATGCAAGTATTAAAAATTATAATGTTAGCGTTAATATCACTTATTGTTTTATTTATATTAACTAAAATGTTAGGTCAAAGAGAAATGTCTCAGCTTAGTGTTTTTGATTATATTATAACAATTACAATAGGCTCAATGGCTGCAGAAATGGCAACATCTTTAGAAGATCATTTTCTGCAGCCTTTAGTAGCTATGATTGTATATTCTTTAGTTGCTTTACTTATATCTTATTTAAATATTAAATTTGTTAAATTAAGATCTATTTTTTCAGGAAAAACGTTAATTTTATATGATAATGGTACATTATTTAAGGAAAATTTTAAAAAGGCAAAAATCGATTTAAATGAATTTCTAGTACAATGTAGAACAAATGGATATTTTTTTTTGAGCGATTTAAAAACAGCATTATTAGAATCTAATGGAAAAATTAGCTTTTTACCATATTCAGATAAAAGGCCTGCAAATCCAAGTGATTTTAATATAAAGCCAAAAGAAGATAATTTAGTTACAAATTTAGTTTTAGACGGAAAAATTATGTATAGTAATTTAGAAGAATTAGGTTTTGATAAAATTTGGTTAGATGAAATGTTACAAAAACAGGGGATAGTAAAAATAGATAATATTTTTTTAGCAACATATGATGGAGATGGTAATTTATTAGTTTATTTAACAAATAAGAAAAATATTTAATCTAGATTTTTTATTTAATAATTTCTTTTTTTATAATAAATGTCAATAGATACTATGGTCAAGTGAAAAAGTAAATGCCATTTTGTAAAGTAAATGCATTTACTTTTTTGCTTGATACCAATAAATACTATAATTTCTTTTTCTAAATTACTTGAAAAAAAGAATATCTAAGTATATACTATAATTGCATTTTTATAAGATAGGAGTCAAATGATGGAAGATACAAGAATTCATAGCGTTTCTAAAAAATTGTATGAATCAAATAATTTAACAGATCTAAAGCAAATGGTTAATAATTCGAGAGAAAAATTTTCTAATGAAGTAGCTTTTGTTCTTAAAGATAAAGACGGAAATGATAAATATATTACATACAAACAATATGCTGATGATATAGATGCTTTAGGTACTGCATTAATTAGCATAGGTTTAAAAGATAAGAGAATAGCTGTTATATCTGAAAACAGATATGAGTGGCAGTTATCATATTTAGCTACAGTAAATGGTACTGGTATAGTAGTTCCATTAGATAGATCACTTACAGAAAATGAGATAATAAGTTTAATTGAAAGATCAGAAGTTGAAGCTATATTCTTTTCTAGTAAATATGAAGAGATAATGAAAAAAGTATTAAATAGCAAAGAGAACAAAGTTAAATTTTTAATTTCAATGGATTTAGATAAGAAAAATGATAATATATATTCTCAAAAAGAACTTATAAAATTAGGAAAAGATTTAATCTTAAATGGTGCTAGATCTTTTATTGATGAAAAAATTGATAATGAAAAAATGTCTGTAATACTTTTCACATCTGGAACTACATCAATGTCTAAAGCTGTTATGTTATCTCATAAAAATATTTGTTCAAATATAAATGATATAACTACTATATTTGATGTAAAAGTTGGAGATACTTTATTATCGTTTTTACCATTACATCATACATTTGAATGTACTGTTGGCTTTTTATATCCAATCTCTGTTGGTGCTAGAACCGTATTTTGTAGAGGAATAAGACATATTGCAGAAGATTTAAAAGCTTACAATGTTAGTGTTATGATATCTGTTCCTGCATTATTCGAAAATTTATATAAAAATGTATTAAAAAGTGTAGAAAAAAGTGGAAAAATTAACAAATTTAAATTCGGATTAAAATTAAGTAGTTTTTTGATGAAAATAGGAATAGATAAAAGAAGACAAATTTTTAATGATATTCATGAAAATCTTGGAGGAAAGTTAAGATTATTTGTTGCGGGAGCTGCTGCTTTCGATCCTGAAATTGAAAAAAATTTAAATGCATTAGGAATTGAAACATACCAGGGGTATGGAGCTACTGAAAATTCTCCTGTTATTTCTGCTGAACACAAAAATTGTATAAGAAAAGGTTCTGTAGGAAAATTGCTTCCAAGTTTAGAAGGAAAATTAGCAAATGTTAATGAAAATGGGATAGGTGAGTTTATAATAAAAGGTCCTAGTGTTATGATGGGATATTATAATAATGAAGAAGCAACAAATGAAACTTTAAAAGATGGATGGCTTTATACTGGAGATTTAGGATATTTTGATAAAGATGATTTTATGTTCATTACTGGTAGAAAGAAAAACGTTATTGTATTAAAAAATGGAAAAAATATATATCCTGAGGAATTAGAAGCCTTAGTTAATAAAATTTCAGGAGTAAAAGAGAGTTTTGTATTCGGTAGAGAAAATAAAGAAGATCCTATTGATTTAAAATTAGCCGTAAAAGTTGTATATGATAAAGATTTTATGAAGGCTGAATTTAATTTGGAAAATGAAGAAGAAATAAAATCAAAATTATGGAAAGAAATAAAAGAAATTAATAAAACAATGCCAAAATATAAATATATAAAAGAATTACTTATTACAACTGAAGAATTTGAAAAAACTACAACGCAAAAGATAAAAAGATTTGAAGAAATAAAAAAGGTATAAAAAATTTTATAAAGTGATAAAATGTTACAAAAGTAAATTAAATGTAATTAAAATGTAATCAAAAAAAACTTGTAGTTTAAATAAAGAAAGGTTATAATAAACGTAGTATTTAAGATTTAGAAAAATACAAAGGAGGTAGTTTACATGTCAAGATTATTTCGTAGAAAAGCAGAAGGCATAGTAAACGTGAAAATGGTTATCACGGAAGAAAAAATTTTATCAAATATAGATAAAATTCAAAAGTTAATAAATCCAAAAAGTAAAAAACAAATTGTAAAATTGGAAGAAGATTCATATTTTAAAGATTTAGTAGAATCTGTAAAATCATATTTACTTGAATATCCTAAAAAGAATAGTTTTCCAAGAAGTGTTTATTCAGCAGCATATGGATTAGTAGAATTTGCAACAAATCAATTTGAAGAAAATACCAAAACTGTTGAGGAACTAATTAGAAAAAGAGAAAAAAATATTAAACTTGCTAGTGTTTTAAGAGATGCTACAAAAGTAGTTAAAGCAAAAGCAAAAAATTGGAAAGTTATCGTAAAAAAATTAGAGCCAAAATATTCGCCAGATGTTGCAAAGAATTTAAATATAATTGGAAATTCAACAGATACAGGTTCTCAAGAATATATTAAAGCTTGTAAATATATAGATGTAAAAATAAGTAATTTAGAAGCTAATCTTCATATAGAAATAGATATGGAGAGAATTGAAGATGCATCTAAAGCTTTAAGTTACATAGGAATTGAAATTGCAGAAGCTTTAAAATATATTCCTACACCAGTAGAAGATAGTGAAGATGATGAATTGAATATTGAATCTCAAACAAAAGCTGTTAATAATAAGAAGAATGTTAAGAATGTTAAAAATGTTCAAAATCAACAGAAAAATTCTGATGATGAAAATAATCAACCAAAAATTGGTGGAGTTTCAAAGAAAACTAATATTAGAGATATAGATGAAGAATTAGAAGATGAAACAGAAGAAGCTGAAGATTATGAAACAGAAGAAGATTATGAAGATTACGAAGAAGAAGAGGCTTATGAAGAAGAAGATACTTATGAAGAAGCTGAATCTCAAGATAATGTAGCTAATGCGCAAGAAGAAGATTTTGATGATGAGGAATATTTAGAAGAGACAAGATTTGAGAAAAAACCATCTTTATGGCAAAGAATAAAAAATAGTAAATTAGTTAGAACAATTAACTATATATTAAAAATTAGAGTTGTTTTAGATTATCCAGCTTTACCAGATGGAAATTCAAATAAATAAAAATATAAAAATGAGCGATTAAAATCGCTCATTTTTATACTCAAAAAAAGGAAAATCATCAATAATAACTACTTTTTTGGTAGACTCAATATTACCCAATGATTTTTCAATTAATTATACTAAATATTTTAGTAGGAGGTATATTTTATGGAGTTAACTATAAGAAAAATGCAAAAATACTTAAATGAAAAGTATAAGAGGACTAAGCCAGAAGAAATGAAAAATACCCAAAGATATTTTTTAAAATTAATAGAGGAAGTAGGTGAGTTGGCAGAAGTTATTAGAAAAGAGCAGAGAATGAAAGATGATAATATAAAAGGAACTATAGAGGAAGAAATATCAGATGTTTTATATTATGTCTTAATGATTGCAAATACATATGATATAGATTTAGAGGAGTGCTTTAGAAAGAAAGAAGAATTAAATTATGTAAGATATGGATATACATTGAAAATAGATGATATACAATAGAGTGTTGAAATATTATAAGGTTTGTTATAATATAACAGATATTTAATTTAGGAGAAAATGATGTTAGAAGATTTATTAAAACAATGTAAATTATGTCCTAGAAACTGTAACGTAAATAGAATAGATGGAAAAATAGGTAGATGTAAAGCTCGGTAAAAATGTTAAAATAGCTTTAGCATCACTTCATTTTTATGAAGAACCTTGTATTAGTGGTAAAAATGGTTCTGGAACTGTTTTTTTTTCTGGTTGTAATTTATCATGTTGCTTTTGTCAAAATTATGAAATAAGTAGTTTAGGTAAAGGTAATGAAATAACTATTCAAGAACTTTCAGATATATTTTTAGATTTACAAATTAGAGGCGCTAATAATATAAATTTAGTTACAGGCTTTGCGTATGTGCCACATATAATAGAGGGTATAAAAAAATCAAAAGAAAAAGGACTTAATATTCCTGTTATTTATAATTCAAGTGGCTATGAAAGTATTGAAACAATAAAATTGCTAAATGGATATATAGATGTATATTTACCAGATTTTAAATATAGTTATAATGAATTATCATATAGATTATCTAGCTGTAAAGATTATTATGAAGTAGTACAAAAATCGATAAAAGAAATGGTAGATCAAGTGGGCGTTCCAAAATTTGACGAGCAAGGTTTAATAAAAAAAGGCGTTATAATTAGGCATTTGATTCTTCCAAATCATCTTCAAAATACAAAAAGAGTTATTAAATGGATAAAAAAGAATATGCCAAAAGAGATTTATGTAAGTATAATGGCGCAATATTTTCCTACATTTAAAGCATGTGAATTTAATGATATAAATAGAAAATTAAATATAGAAGAATTAAATGAAATTAAAGAATTTATTGATAAATTAGATATAAAAAATGGTTATATTCAAAGTATAGAAGAAAATGAGCAGAAATATGTTCCAAATTTTTAATTAAAACTATTTCAAGAAAAATTTAGCCCATCTACAGAGAACTTTCCTACTGAATAAAAAATTGCAATTGCCATTTTATCATAAATTTCTAACAAAATCAAATA
Source organism: uncultured Clostridia bacterium (assembly GCA_947630235.1). GTDB lineage: Bacteria > Bacillota > Clostridia > TANB77 > CAG-508 > Scatovivens. The sequence continues at coordinate 42,926 of CANRGN010000010.1, read as the reverse complement.
TGAGAAAGTACAATAAAATTAGAAAATAAGAGATATACTTAAAAAAATAAAAAATCATTGAATAAAATCAAATTATTTAGATAAAATATAAATTGCAAATAGTAAAATAGTGTGATAATATAAATATAACAAAAGAACAAATAAATAAAAAATCCCTGCGTAGTGCGTGTAGACTGAATTTTTAGAACCTACAAGTTTTGGATAAGGGAGCTTCGATTCGAATATGGCGTGTATGCTTGCATTTATGTAAGAAACCCAGGAGTATTTGAGAGAGCACCCACCTGTGTGAGCACAGGTCCATAAAAATTCATTTAACTTACGGCTTGAACGTGGGGGTTTTTTACGTTATAATGTTGGAAGTATAATTGAGAAAAATATTTTATACTATATTAAGTATTGTAAGGGAATAGAATGAAAATAAAAGAGCTTTTATTTGAAGGAAATAATATATTAAAAGAAGTGGGATTAGATGATTATATTATAAAATCTAGGATATTGCTTTCTAATTTAATTTGCAAAAATAAAGAATATTTAATAGTTCATGATAATGAGATCGTAGATAATAGAATTGAAAATGCTTTTTTTGAAGGTATTAGAAAATTGAAAAAAGGAATTCCTATTCAATATATTATAAATAAACAAGAATTTATGGGATTAAATTTTTATGTCGATGAGAATGTTTTGATTCCACAACCAGATACAGAAATTTTAGTGGAAGAAATTTTAAAAAAAGTAGAAAAAAATAATAAAATTCTAGATTTATGCACAGGTAGTGGAGCAATTGGTATTTCTATTGCTTACTATTCTAAAGAAAAGAATTTGCAAATTACAATGTCAGATATAAGTTCAAAGGCTTTAGATGTAACGAAAAAAAATTTAAAAAATTATAATTTAAATTGTAAGATAATAAAATCTGATTTATTTGAAAATATAAATGAAAAGTTTGATATTATTGTTTCAAATCCACCATATATAGAATCAAAAGTAATTGATTCTTTAGATATTGAAGTAAAAAATGAGCCAATTATAGCTTTAGATGGTGGAATAGATGGTTTAGATTTTTATAGAAGAATTTCTAAAAAAGCAAAATTATTTTTAAACACAAATGGAATTTTGGCTCTTGAAATAGGATATAATCAAAAAAATTCTGTAATAGATATTTTAAAAATAGATGGATATTTAGATATATATTCAAAAAAAGATTATGCAGGAAATGATAGAATAATTATATGTAAAAGGGGAGAGTAAAATGTCTTTTTCATTTGAGGTTAAAGAGGAGTTATCTAAATTAAATATATATTCAAATAAAGATTTGTTAAAATCTGAATTATTTGGATATTTATTATCAGCAAATTCTAGTTATGTAGAAAACAAAGTGGAATTTATAACTGAAAATGAATTTAATATAGAAAGAATATATAAAATATTATTTAATTTAAAAATAGATTATAATCCAGAGGTAAAAGGAAAAGTTTTTAAAGCAATAGTTGAAAAAGTATTGTTAGACGAACTTTTTGAGAATTTAGATTTTACAAATCATAAAGATATAGTAAGAGGAGCTTTTTTAGGTTCAGGTTCTATAACAGAGCCTATTAAAAGTTATCATTTAGAATTAATTTTTAATAATAAAGAAAATGCTGAATTTATAAAAAAACTGTGTGATAGTAAAGAAATAAAAATTAAATTATTAGAAAGTAAAGAAAAATTTTATTTATACATAAAAGAAGGAGAAGAAATTTCTAAATTTTTAGCATATATAGGAGCTATAAAATCTGTTATTAACTTTGAAGAAATTAGAGTTATGAAAGACATGAAAAATAATGTTAATAGGAGAGTAAATTGTGAAACTGCAAATTTAAATAAAATAGTTGATGCGTCGCTTTTGCAAGTTAATGATATAAAATTTATTATACAAAAAAAGAAGTTTGATAAATTATCTCCAGAGATAAAAGAAGTAGCAAAAGTTAGATTAGAGCATCCTGACGAGAGTCTAAAAGAGCTGGGAAAATATTTGGAAAATCCAATAGGAAAATCAGGAATAAATTATAGATTAAAAAAGCTTCATGAATTTGCTGAAGATTTGCGAAAAGAGGAGAAATAATGAAAGAAGTTGGTATATATATACATATTCCTTTTTGTAAGAAAAAATGTGAGTATTGTGATTTTTTTTCGTATTCTGGTAAAGAAAATTTAATACCAAGGTATGTAGAGGCTATTTTAAAAAATATAGAAAAAGAAAAGAATACTTTAAAAAATTACAAAATAAATACAATATACATAGGTGGAGGAACACCATCTTTTATAGATTCAAAATATATTGTGAAAATAATAGAGAAATTGAAAGAAAGTTTTAATATTATTTCAAAAGCTGAAATAACAATTGAAATAAATCCAGGAACTATTAATGAAAAAAAAATAATAGATTATAAAAAATTGGGTATTAATAGAATTAGTATAGGATTACAAGCTGTTCAAAATGAATTATTAAAAATGCTAGGAAGAATTCATTCTTATGATGGATTTTTAAATACTTATAATTTAGTAAAAGAAAATGGTTTTGAAAATATAAATATAGATTTAATGATAGGTCTCCCAAATCAAACTATACAAAATGTAAAACAATCATTAAATGAAGTTATAAAATTAAATCCTAAACATATATCAGTGTATTCTTTAATAGTTGAGCCAGGTACTAATATTGAGGATAAAATAAATAAAGGTATATTAACTTTGCCTAAAGATGATGTAGAAAGGAAAATGTATTATATAGTTAAAGAAATTTTGAAAAAAAATAATTATGAACATTATGAAATTTCGAATTTTGGTAAAAAAGGTTTTTATTCAAATCATAATATGAATTGTTGGAATCAGGAACAATATTTAGGATTTGGAGCTGGTAGTCATTCTTATTTTGAAAATAAAAGATATTCTCTTATAGATGATATTGAATTATATATAGAAAATATAGAAAATTGTGAATTTGATAAAAATATTATTGTACATGAAATACAGACAGAAGAAGAAAAAAGAAAAGAATATATGCTTTTAGGTTTAAGGAAGATAGATGGAGTTTCTATTTCTAGTTTTGAACAAAAATTTAGAATAAATCCTCTTTTTTATTTTAGATTTGAAATATCAAAATTAGAGGAAGAAGGGTTAATAGAAGTGGATTTAGATAATATTAAGCTAACCAAAAAAGGTTTAGATTTTGCTAACATTGTTTGGGAAGAATTTATATAATTATTACATTAAAGTTAAAATAAAATAACATTTGTAATATTTATTGTAAATTCTTTAATTTTTATTTATCATTAATAATAGATTATTATTTATGTTGGAAAGGATTGTATAAAGTGGAACCAATATATGGAAAAATAAAAGTCTATGGTAAAATAATTGATTTAGATAATATGTCTATTGATGAATTAGTAAAAATAAAAGAAGTTTTAGATAATCGATTAGAGCAATTATCTAACAAATATATAGAATTATATAATAATTTATAATAATTGTAGGAGGATTGATATGGGATTTGAAAATGATGATTTTCAAAAAAGTATATTAGAAAAAGAAATTGTTGCAGTAGCTCAGTCATCTGCTATTTTAAAATATATTATAAATGAAAGAGATCCAAAACAAGAGCTTAAAACTAATAAAGAAAAAAAATATGATGGTTTAGCTGGAGAAAAATTAAATTCATTATTAAACGAAGGTGTTCATAAAGCATATTATGAATGGATTTCTAAAATTGAAATTTCAAAAGAATTTTAAGATAGATAAAAGCAGAGTGTAAATATTGTATGTATTTTTTATATACAATATTTACACTTTATTTTTTAAATTATGTAATAAAACACTTGACAATTAATAAAATAAGTTATAATATATTAGCAGTCAAATAACAGGTTTGCTAAAAGGAGCAAAATTATGGAGTTAGATGATAGAAAGAAAAAAATATTACAAGCAATTATAGAAGAATATATAGAAACTGCTTCTCCAGTTAGTTCTGGAAGTTTAGTAAAAAACTCTGATATAAATTGTAGTAGTGCAACAATAAGAAATGAAATGGCAGAATTAGAAAAAATAGGCTTTTTAGAAAAGCCTCATACGTCTGCTGGAAGAGTTCCGTCACAATCTGGTTATAGATACTATGTAGATGAGCTTATTAGAGATGATGTTTTAAGTAGAGCTGAAATGGAATTTATAAAATCAAAACTAGAAACAAAAATTGGAAATTTAGAAGAACTTACTAGAATAACAACTACAACATTATCTGAAATAACTCATTATACTACAATAGCAATAGGACCTGATGTAAATAAACATACTATATCAGATATAAAATTTGTTCTATTAGGAAATAGAATGTTAATGGCTATAATTCTTACAGATTCAGGAATAGTTAGAGAATCTATAATAAAATTTGATGAAGATATAGAACAAGATCAAATTGATGATTTAACTTTTATCTTTAGAAATAAACTTGTAGGAAAACCATTAGAAAAATTAGAAGGCCCTATAGAAGATTTTATTATGGAAGAAATGAAAGCAGGCATAAATATAATTAAGAAAATAATTGAAGAAATAAATAAAATTCTTGATGAATCTCAAAAATTATATTTAGAGGGAACAAATAAAGTCGTTGATATGCCTGAATTTAAAAAAGTTGATGTTGCTAAAGATTTTCTAAATGTACTTGATGCCAAAGAACTAGTTGCAGATATTTTAAATACTGGATTAGCACAAGATATAAATGTATATATTGGAGAAGAATCAGCTCATGAAGAATTAAAAAATTTCAGTATTATTACATTTAACCATTTATTAGAAGGAAAAGATATTGGAACAATAGGAATAATAGGTCCAACTAGAATGGATTATTCTAAAGTAATTTCAGTAATGAAATATATAAGTAAAAAATTAAATGATGATTTTAAAAAAGGAAAATTTTAAAAGGAGGCTATAATAAGTGGAAGAAGAAAACAAAAATGAAAAAGAAGAAATAAAAAATGAGAATACTGAAAATACAGAAGAACTTAAAGAAAATGAAAATAATTTAGAAGTAAATTCAGATTCAAAATCAGAATATGATGAATTAAATGATAGATATAAAAGGCTTTTTGCAGAATTTGAAAACTTCAAAAAAAGAAGCCAAAAGGAAAGAGAAAATTTATATGGAATAATTACAGGAGATGTTGTAAGTTCAATATTACCTGTAATGGATAATTTAGAAAAAGCTGCAGAAACTAAAACAGAAGATACCAATTATCAAGATGGTGTAAAAATGGTTGTAAAACAGTTATCTGATGTTTTAGATAAGTTTGGAATGGAGGAAATAAAATCTGTAGGTGAAAAATTTGACCCAGAACTTCATGAAGCTGTTAGCCATATTGATGATCCAGAAAAAGGAGAACAAGAAATTGTTCAAGAATATAGAAAGGGTTACAAAATAGGAACAAAAGTTATTAGACATTCAATGGTTATTGTAGCTAATTAATTTGATATTAATTTTTAATATAGAACAAAAGAAAACAAAATTAGAAAGAACTTTTAAGGAGGATTTTTAAAATGGGAAAAATTATAGGAATTGATTTAGGAACAACAAATTCATGTGTTGCAGTTATGGAAGGAGGAGAGCCAGTAGTAATACCAAATGCAGAAGGTAATAGAACAACACCATCTGTAGTTGCATTCTCAAAAAATGGAGAAAGACTAGTTGGACAAATAGCAAAACGTCAAGCTGTAACAAACCCAGATAATACAGTTATATCAATAAAAAGAAAAATGGGAACAAGTGAAAAAGTTAATATAGATGGAGATGAATTTTCTCCACAAGAAATATCAGCAATGATACTTCAAAAATTAAAAGCAGATGCTGAAAATTATTTAGGAACAAAAGTAACACAAGCAGTTATAACAGTTCCTGCATATTTTAGTGATAGTCAAAGACAAGCAACAAAAGATGCTGGAAAAATAGCTGGTTTAGATGTATTAAGAATTATAAATGAGCCTACAGCTGCATCACTTGCTTTTGGAATGGATAAAGAAGATCAAGACCAAAAAATAATGATATATGATTTAGGTGGAGGAACTTTTGATGTTTCTATATTAGATATTGGTGATGGAGTATTTGAAGTTTTATCTACAAATGGAAATACTCATTTAGGTGGAGATGATTTTGATCAAAAAATAATAGATTATTTAGTATCAGAATTCAAAAAATCAAATGGAATTGACTTATGTTCAGATAAAATGGCAATGCAAAGATTAAAAGAAGCTGCTGAAAAAGCAAAAATAGAATTATCAGGTGTTCAACAAACAAATATTAATTTACCATTTATTACAGCTGATAGCACAGGACCAAAACATTTAGATGTTACTTTAACAAGAGCTAAATTTGAAGAATTAATTCATGATTTAGTTGAAGCTACTGCAGTTCCAGTTAATCAAGCATTAAAAGATGCAGGAATATCAGCATCTGATTTACACAAAGTATTGCTTGTTGGTGGTTCTACTAGGGTTCCAGCAGTTCAAGAAGTTGTAAAAAGAATAACTGGAAAAGAACCAGATAAAGGTATAAACCCTGATGAATGTGTTGCTATTGGTGCAGCAATTCAAGGTGGTGTTTTATCAGGAGATGTTAAAGATTTAGTATTATTAGATGTAACACCATTATCACTTGGAATTGAAACTTATGGTGGAGTATTTACAAAATTAATTGAAAGAAATACAACAATACCTACTAAAAAATCACAAATTTTCTCTACAGCAGGAGATGGTCAAACAGCTGTTGAAGTACACGTTTTACAAGGTGAAAGAGAAATGGCTGCAGATAATAAAACTTTAGGAAGATTCCAACTTACTGGAATTCCAGCTGCTCCAAGAGGAGTACCACAAATTGAAGTTACTTTTGATATAGATGCAAATGGTATAGTACACGTATCTGCTAAAGATCAAGCTACAGGAAATGAGCAAAAAGTTTCTATTACAGCTAGTACAAACTTATCTGAAGATGATATAAATCAAGCTATTAAAGATGCTGAACTTCATGCTTCTGAAGATAAAAAGAGAAAAGAAGAAATTGAAGTTAAAAATAATGCAGAAAGCTTAAAATATAGCAGTAGATCAACTTTAGAAAAATTAGGAGATAAAATTAGCCCTGAAGAAAAAGCTAAAGTTGAAACAGAAATTGAAAATGTTGAAAAAGCTTTAGAAACTAATGATACTGCAAAAATTAAAGAAGCATCAGAAGCTTTAGAAAAAGCATTTTATGCATTATCAGAAAAATTATATGGCCAAACAGGAGCAAATGGAGTTAATCCAGAAGATTTTGCAAATGCAGCAGGAGCTGGAGCAAATACAAATTCTAATAATGATGATGGAAATGTATATAATGCAGAATATAAAGTTGAAGATGATGACAACAATAATAATAATTAATTAAATATAATTTAAAATTATATCAAAAATATAGGGGCGATTATCATCGCCCGATTCTTTATATAATAAGAAAGTTTAATTTTACTATTGTATAAAAAGCCTAAGAGGCTAAGGTTATACAGAGATTTTCTAAACGAAAATCTTGCACAGGAACAAATTTACGAAAATTTCAAAGTAAAAACTTATTATTGTGCTAAATATTAAGGCTTTTCGATTTGTTCTATTTTGAATAAAATTTATTTGAAAAAAGTATAATTGATTAATAATCTTTTATAAAATAAATGTTATGAATATTAATAAAAATTTATAATCGTTTAAATATTATAACAATATTTAACGATAATTTTAAGGAGGAGAACATGGCACAAAAAAGAGACTATTATGAGGTTTTAGGTGTCGGAAAAAATGCAACAGATGATGAACTAAAAAAAGCTTATAGAAGGCTTGCAAAAAAATACCATCCAGATGCAAATCCAGATAATAAGGAAGAGGCTGAAAAAAAATTCAAAGAAGTAAATGAAGCTTATGAAGTTTTATCAGATAAACAAAAAAGACAGATGTATGATCAATTTGGTTTTGATGGACCAAACTTCGGAGGCGCATCTGGTGGCCAAGGTGGATTTTATTCATCATATTCTGGTTTTGATGGATTTGGAGATTTTGGAGATTTAGGTGATATTTTTTCTTCATTTTTTGGTGGAGGTGCTTCAAGAAGTAGAAATTCGAATGCTCCTAGAAAGGGTGCTGATTTAAAAATAAATATTGAAATTACTTTTGAAGAAGCATATTTAGGTGCAGAAAAAGAAATATCTATAACTAGAAATGAAAAATGTAAATCTTGTAATGGCTCTGGTGCTAAAAATGGTACTTCTCCAGAAACTTGTCCAACATGTAAAGGTACAGGTAAAATTCGCCAAGTAATTTCTACTCCAATAGGACAAATGTCTACTCAAAAAACTTGTTCTACATGTAGTGGAACTGGAAAAATAATAAAAGAACATTGTCCAGAATGTAGAGGAAAGGGAACTGTAAAAAAATCTGCTAAACTTAAATTTAAAATACCAGAGGGTATAGATGATGGAAGAGCAATAGTTTTACAAGGTGAAGGCGAACCAGGAACAAATGGTGGAACAAATGGTGATTTGTATATAGTTGTACATATTAAAAAGCACAACATATATACAAGACAAGGTGAACATGTATTTTGTGAAATACCAATTACTTTTACAGGAGCTGCTCTTGGAACTGAAATAGAAGTTCCAATGGTGGATGGAAATAAAGAGAAATATAAAATTCCGGAGGGTACTGCTACAGGAACTCGATTTGTTATAAAAAATAAAGGTTTTAAGGCAGTAAATGCAAATTGGAGGGGAGATTTTGTTTTTACAGTTGTAGTTCAGGTTCCTAAAAAATTAACTGCGGAACAGAGAAAGTTATTAGTTGAATTGGCAAAAACAATGAATGAACAGCCTCCTATTAAAAAAAGAGGAATATTTGGATAAAAAAATCTCACAGCTTTGCTGTGAGATTTTTTTTATCCATATTTTTAATTTTTAATTTTTAATTTTTAATTTTTTTTTGGGGGATTTTTTTATTTTTATTTTTAATTTTTTTTATTAGGATTAATAAAATCTTAATAATTTATATATTTATTATTAAGAAATTTCTGATATAATATAGCAAATCGAGAGTTATGGGGGGATTTGGGTGTTTAATATATTGGTTTGTGATGATGATAGGGAGATTGTTAGGGCTGTGGAAATTTATCTTAGTAAAGAGGGGTATAATGTTCTTAAAGCTTATGATGGAAATGAGTGTATTGAAGCTTTGCATAATAATTTAGTACATGCTATTGTTTTGGATATAATGATGCCTGTGAAGGATGGAATAGAAACTATATTGGAAATTAGAAAAGATAATTCAATTCCAATAATAATGCTTTCTGCTAAGTCGGAGGATGAAGATAAAATTAAGGGGTTGGAATATGGTGCTGATGATTATGTTTGTAAACCTTTTAATCCCAAAGAATTAGTGGCAAGAGTTAATTCGTGTATTAGAAGGTATACTAAATTTGGAGGGATTGAGAATTTAAAAGAAAAAAATGTATATGAAGTTAGTGGTCTTTTAATAAATGATGATTTGAAAAAAGTGACTGTTGATGGAAAAGAAGTAAAATTAACACCTACTGAATATAATATTCTTTTATTTCTAACTAAAAATGCTGGAAAAGTTTTTTCGATAAATCAGATCTATGAAAATATATGGGAAGAGGATGGATTTTCTGCAGAAAATATAATTGCTGTACATATTAGACATATTAGAGAAAAAATTGAAATAAATCCTAAAGACCCTAGATATTTGAAAGTTATATGGGGGATAGGATATAAAATAGAAAATATTAAGTGAAAGGAATGAACTTTTATATGAAATTTATAAAATGGATATTATATATTTTGATTCCAATTTTTTTGGCAAATATTATTATTTCATCAATATATGTTTTTATGACAGATACAAAAAGAAAAGAAGCAGATAAATCTTTTAAAGAAGATTTATTTATGGGAAATTATATGTCATATATTTCGACTGTATCAAGTGAACTTATATTTAATAATTCTAACTATAATAGTATAAAATATGATGGTAATACAATTTGTTATTGTAATGATTCATATAGAACAAATATTGAAAATTTGTATTTTTTGATTATTTATAAAGATAAAGCTTTAACAAATATAGAATTAACAACTGATACAAATACAATAGAAAAACTAAAAAATTATATTGAAAATAGTGATCAAAAGAAAACTTATTTCTTAAATGGTGAAATTCAGTCAGATACAGAATTTATACAAAAAAAGGCAATTCAGTTTTTTGATAATTTTAAATTTACTTATTATACTATAGACCAAGATGATGCTAATTTAAATACTAATTATGAAGATTATAATAATAATGATTATAATAATAATGATTATAATGATAATGATTATAATAATAATGATTATAATAATGATGATTATGAAGGAGATTATAATGAAAGAAAATATTTTACTACTTCATTAGATGATTTTCAAATATATACAACATATAAAGAAAAAATGATTGAAAATTACTATTATGATGATTATTTTTATAATATTTTAAATAATTTCTTTAATAATGGCAATTTTGTTTTCTTATTTTTTGTAATAAATTTGATTCTATTTTTAGGTTCTATAATTTTGGTTACATGTATGATTGGAGTAGCAAAAGAGAAAATTATTAAATTATTTAAGTTTGATAAAATTTGGTATGAGGTTATTTTTGGAATTTCTTTATTAGTTGGAGGTTTGTCTATTTTGCCATTATGTGTATTATTAGATATATCTACTAATAATTTTAATTTATTAACTTTTGTAATTTTATTAACTTATTTTATAATTTATTTTATATCTATGTTTAATTACACAACTTTGGTAAGAAGAATAAAAGGTAAATGTTTAGTAAATTCAACATTTTGTGGTAAATTCTTTAAATTTGCTAAAAATAATTTTAAAAATATAATAATTAAAACAAAAGATTGTATAAAAAAATATAAAAATATTTCATCAAGAAAGCAAAGATTGGTATTTTATATTTTAGGATTAATAGTATTAGAGTTCCTATTATTGTTAATTTTTAGCTTTGTTGGATTTGTTATAGATATAATAATTTTAATTTGTTTTTATAATAAAATTATAAAAATATTAGATTCATATCAAAAAATAGAAAATAAATTAAAAGATATTTATGATGGAGAAAATAAGTTAATATTAAATCCTAATGAATTAGAAGAAAATTTTAAACAAAGTGCAATTTATATAAATGATATATCTTCAGGATTTGAAAATGCTATAGAAGAGAGTATAAAATCAGAAAAATTAAAAACAGAGCTTATAACAAATGTATCTCATGATATAAAAACTCCTTTAACATCAATTATAAATTATGTTGATTTGTTAAAACAGGAAAATATTGAAAATGAGAAATCAAAAGAGTATATAAATATTCTTGATAATAAATCTCAAAGATTAAAAAAGCTGATAGATGATTTAATTGATGCGTCTAAAGCGTCTTCTGGATCAATTAAATTAAATTTCGAAAAAATAAATATAGTAGAGTTTTTTAATCAAGCTATTGGCGAGTTTAAAGATAGATTTGAAAGTAAAAAATTAGATATTATAACTAATTTTTCAGATTCAGAGATTAATTTAAATTTGGATAGCAGATGTTTTTATAGAGTTGTAGAAAATTTATTTAATAATATTTCTAAATATTCTTTAGATAATACAAGAGTATATATTGACATAATAAAAAGTGAAAATTCAATTAATATATCTATAAAAAATATTTCAAAAGATAAGTTAAATATATCTTCTGGCGAATTAGTACAAAGATTTGTTAGAGGAGATAAATCTAGAACCACAGAAGGAAGTGGTTTGGGAATTTCTATTGCTAAAAGTTTAGTGGAGCTACAAAAAGGTGAATTTGATTTAGAAATAGATGGAGATTTGTTTAAAGTAATTATTAGGTTTAAATTACTTTGTTTATAAATAAATAAAAAATTTATTAAATGTTACATTATAAATTGTCGCATATTGTTGACTAAAATATTTTATCATAGTAAAAAACATCTCACAGCTGGGCTGTGAGATGTTTTTGGCTGAATGTTTTTTATTCATCATTTGATTGGTATTCAGCCTTTTTGGATGACTTACTGGCAAATATTGCTGTAAGTGGGATGGATAAGAATTTGTTTGTAGCATCATGATGTACCACATTTGCTACAACGTAGCACTTTGATAAAGTTTCTATTATTGTAGCTGGGGTTGAAGAAAAAATCTGATTGGTTGAACAATCAATGATTCCTGTAAGAGAAATGGTTTTAGATATGATGTAATCTTGATTGATAAGTATCCTTCCACCTTCTCTCATGTGGTGCGGTCTGTAGTCTGATTTTTTACATCTACGATCAACTACTATATCGCAAAGATTTACATGAATATCCAGATTGCTTATTTCTATAATATTTTCTACAACATACGTAGTAGAGAGGGTTTCAATAATTGAAGACCGCTCTTTTGTAACAAGCTCTCCAGAAATCATATCTCGTACACCCTGTGGACATTCAGTGATGCTTATAATGTGATTGGGGTTGAATGATTGATATCCTTGCTTCATTAGACAACATCCTTTCTAAGATGACAAACAAATAAAAACCTATGCCTCACACTGCATAATTATTTGTTAGGGTTATTCCTGTGTGTGAGTTTATTTATAATACGTGAAAAAAATTATAACATAAATTTTTAATTATGTAAATAGTAAAATGAAGATTTTCTTATAAAAAATAAAAAGATTAAGATATAAGAAGAAATAAATTGATATTTGCAATTAATATTTATAGAATAAAAATAAAAAATATTTATAAATGTCTTTTATTTTATATAATTTAATTATATAATATAAAAAAAATAATAAGAGGTAGAATATGGAAGAAATTGTTTTAAAGTATGATAAAGATATTGCAATGAAAACAGGTGCGTTATCTTTTAAGTTATATGTATTTATGTTATGGATAGCAGCTCTTATAGTTTTTATATCTAGTGCTATTTTTGAAAGTGTTTGTTATTTTAAAGGAATAAGTATTCCTATTATGAATAGATATACTGCAAAAATTGTTTATTTTAGTATGTTTTTATTATTGATATGGTTATTTACAGTTCCTATTTGGTATCCTGCGCATATTGCAGAAAATTTAGTATTTGTAAAAAAAGATAATAAACTTTATAAAATAAAAAATAAAAAGGATAATATCTTTGATAGAGAAAAACATTTAGAAAATAATGATTTTTTAAAAAATGTAATAGAAAATTTGCCAAATGAAAACAAAAATGTAATTATACAAGAATATACTAGTTTTAATATTTTAAAGAAAACAAAAAAATATGCATTAATTGAAGCTGTAGATAAAAATGATAATAAAACTAAAAAAATTAAAATTTATAATATTTATGATAATTTTAATGAATTATTAGGTTAAAAAATAAGGTAAAGAAGGTTTTATAATGAGAGATAAAAGAAAATTATTTTTTTGTTTGATATGTATAATTATTACTACAATTTGTGAAATTTTTTTATTTATTAATTTAAAAGATGATGATTTAGAATATAAAAAAATGATGAAAGAAAAATTACAAGAAGTTGCAGATGAATTAAAGTTAAGAAATTTTGATAATAAAATTGATTATCAAAAAGGAAAATTAGAATATGAGAGAAATAAAGAAGATTTTGATTATGGATATATCTGCGTAGATTATGATATAAGAGGAGAAATAGAGGATATATCAATAAAATTAGATTATTCTGATAATTTATATACAGATGATGTTTTTTATGATGCATATTATATTTTTAATTTATTAGGAATAAATGTTCAAGATGAAAATGATTTTGATACAGATTTAGATAAAAATTTTTCTGAAAATAATACTTTCGTATTGAATAATAATGAATATAACCTTTCAATAAAAAAAATAGATGATAAAAAAATAGAATTTGAAATAAAATAATCGGAGACAAACATGGAGCTTAAAGGACAAATAGAGGAAATAATATATCAAAATGATAGTAATAGTTATACAATAGCTGTTTTAGCTACAGAGGAAAATATTGTTACTATTGTAGGATATTTACCTTTTATTACTGTTGGTGATTCTTTAAAAGTTAATGGAAAAATGGTAATTCATCAAGATTATGGAGAACAGTTTAAGATAGATACTTTTGAAAAGATAATGCCTGAAACTACAGAAGCTTTAGAAAAATATTTAGCATCTCGGAAATATAAAAGGAATTGGTCCTGCAACAGCAAAAAAAATAATAGAAAAATTTGGAGAAGATACTTTAAATATATTCAAATTCGAGCCTTTGAGATTAGCTGAAATAAAAGGAATAAATAAAGATAAAGCTTATGAAATGGGTGAAGAATTTAATGAGAAATGGGAATTGTGGCAAATAGTAGGATTTCTTGAAAAATTTGGAATAAGTGCTAATAATAGTAAAAAGGTATATGATGCATTAGGGAGTAATGCAATAGAAAAAATAGAAGAAAATCCATATGTTTTGGTAGAAATTAGTTATGGTGTAAATTTTTATCAGATAGATAAAATTGCATTGCAAATTGGAATTCCTAAAGATAGTGATAGTAGGATAAAAAGTGCTATAAAATATGCTCTTTTGCAATCAAGTTATAATGGTAATACTTGTACAAGAAAAGAAAATCTTGTAGAATTTGTAAAAAGCATTTTAGAAATAGATGAAGAACGAATAGAAGAAAATCTTATAAATTTGAATGTAAAACAAGAAATTTATATAGAAGATACTGAATCTGGAAAATGGGTATTTTTAGAAGCTTTTCAAAAAGCAGAAAGAAATGTTGCAGAAAAGTTAATGGCTTTAAAAAATTCTAAAAATATTAAACAATTAAAAAACTTTTCTAATCAATTAAAAAAGCAGGAGAAAATATTAGATATTATTTTATCTGAAAAGCAAATTGAAGCTTTAGAGCAAATAAATGATAATAATGTATGTATTATTACTGGAGGTCCAGGTACAGGAAAAACTACAATAATTAAAGTTTTATTAGAAATATATAAAGAAAATAACAAAAAGGTAGTTCTTTGTGCACCAACAGGAAGAGCTGCAAAAAGAATTAGTGAAACTACAGGTGAAGAAGCAAAAACTATACATAGATTATTAGAAATAGGTAAAATTGATGATGATAAAATAGGAAGTGTTGATAATGATGTAGCTCCTATAGATGCAGATGTTATTGTTATAGATGAAGTGTCTATGGTTGATATATTTCTTATGAATTATATTGTAAAATCTATATATATGGGAACTAAATTAGTTTTAGTTGGAGATTGCAATCAACTTCCATCTGTTGGACCTGGTTTTGTATTAAAAGATTTAATAGATTCTGAAAAATTTTCTTGTGTTACTTTAAATAAAATTTTTAGACAAGCTGCAAAAAGTAAAATTATAGTTAATGCACATAATGTAAATGATGGCGTGAATTTTGTTGGAAAAAAATTTGAAGGTGAAATGTTAGATGATTTCTTTTATATAAATGAACCTAATCAAGAAAAGATGCTTTATCAGATAATTTCCTTATGTAAGGAGCGTTTGAAAAATTATTATAATTATGATTTTTTTAATAATATTCAAGTTTTAACTCCTACCAAAAAAGGTTTAATTGGAACAAAAGAACTTAATAAAAATCTTCAAAATGCATTAAATCCACATAATGAAAATTTAATGGAAAAACAATATGGAGATATTGTTTTTAGAGAAGGCGATAGAGTAATGCAAGTTAAAAATAATTATGATATTTTTTGGGAAAAAGGAAAGGGTAGTGATAAAAAAACAGAATATGAAGCTGGTAGTGGAATTTTTAATGGAGAATTAGGCAGAATTAAGAAAATAGATTATAATGAAAAAGTAGTGGAAGTTGAGTTTGATGATTTAAAAAATGCATGGTATCAATTTACAGAGCTTGAAGAATTAGAACATGCTTATAGTATAACTATTCATAAATCACAAGGAAGTGAATTTGATGTTGTTATTTTAGCTATTCCGTCTGCTTCAAAAATGTTACTTACTAGAAATTTACTTTATACAGGTATGACTAGAGCTAAAAAATTATTAATTGTAGTTGGTGGAAATAGCATTATAAATATGATGATAAATAATTTTGAATTAAAAAAGAGAAATACTGGCTTAAAATATAAATTAAATAAAATTATTTAATTTTTGAATATAAATTTTATAAAAAATATTAATGGATATTAACATTGGGTTAATATCCATTAATATTTTTTTTGTACTCGAATGACAGAATTTTTACTGAAAATTATTGTATTTTGTAAGGGTGGATATAAAAATAATTTTGAAAAAGACATAAGTCCATAATTTAAGGGTAGAAGATGATATTGTATCTATTTGAAAAATCTTCTCGTTCAAGAGCAATATTCAAGAGCTTCTAAACGTCATGGCGGGGCCCTTTCTGTTATAAACGAACATCCCCCCGCACTCTGTGTTAAGACGCTCTAGAATATTCTCTTTCAATTCGCTGATTTTTCAAATAGATACAATATCATCTTCTACCCTTAAATTATTCTGTTGTAAAAAGATATTTTATAGTAACAAAAAAGTATAGGTAGTTATAGTATATATATCATAAAATTTATTTTCTTTCGTATAATTTTTTTTAAATATAATTATAAAAATGGTATCCTAAATTGAAATTTTATGCCAAAAAAAGTCAGTCAAAATTTTTTGTAGAAGACAAAAAATGTGCTTTTTTACATTTTTTTATAATTATACTATAGTCAAATAAATAAAGAGGAGGATGAATTATGAAGATTAGTCATTTTATAGAAGAAAAAACTTTACTAATTGATATAACAGAAGAGATTGATCATCATGCATCAGAGAAAATAAGAAGAAGAGTGGATTATGAAATTCAAAGGTTTATGCCCAAAAAAGTAGTATTTAATTTTGAGATGGTAAAATTTATGGATAGTGCGGGAATAGGACTTTTAATTGGTAGATATAAAACTGCAAAAATGTATGGTGGACAAGTTGAGCTCGTAAATGTAAGTGAAAAAATAAAGAAGATTTTTGAAATGTCTGGGATTTTAAGAATTATGAATATAATAGAAAATAATAATGAAATTTTTTGTAAAAAAATATAAATAGAAGAGGTGTATATATGAATAATAATGAAATGAAAGTTGAATTTTTAAGTAGATCTGTAAATGAAGGTTTTGCTAGAGCTGTAGTTAGCAGTTTTGTATCACAATTAGATCCAACAATAGAGGAATTGTCAGATATTAAAACAGCTGTATCAGAAGCAGTTACTAATTCTATAATACATGCATATCCAAATGTAGAAGGAAAAATAACTGTTAAAGGAAGATTAGTTGAAAATGAAGTAGAATTAGAAATATCTGATAATGGTGTTGGAATTGAAAATGTTGAAAAGGCGAAAGAACCTTTATTTACTACAAAAGGAAATTTAGAACGATCAGGAATGGGATTTGCAATTATGGAAAATTTTATGGACGAGCTTAATGTTGAATCAATTTTAGGATTAGGTACAAAAATAACAATGAAAAAGAAAATAAAAAAATATGCTTTTGATAATAATAAATTTTGTAAATAGGAGGGAATATGTTTGATGATATTATAAAAGCACAAAATGGTGATAAGGAAATTTTTGAAAAAATTTTGAAAGATAATAATGGATTGATTTGGAGTTTAGTAAAAAAATTTATTGGGAAAGGTTATGAAGTAGAGGATTTATATCAAATAGCTTGTATTGGTTTTATAAAAGCTGTAAAAAGATTTGATACAAATTATAATTATCAATTATCAACATTTGCAGTTCCTTATATTTTGGGAGAAATAAAAAAATTTATAAGAGATGATGGAATGATAAAAGTAAGTAGAAATATTAAAGAACTTAGTATTAAGATAAGAGAAATAGAAAATGATTATGTAAAAAAATCTATGGAGAAACCTGATACTAAAGTTTTAGCAGAAATTTTAAATGTAAAAGAAGATGATGTTATTATTGCTATAGATGCTAGAAAACAAGTGGAATCTATAAATGAAGATATTTATGAAGATGGTAAATGTCAAAGAATTGAAAAAATTATTCCTAAAGTAGATGAACAAAATAAAATAATAGATAATTTAACTATCAAAGAAATTGTAAATAATTTAGATACTAGAGATAAACAAATAATAAATTTAAGATTTTTTAGTGAAAAAACTCAAAGTCAAGTAGCTAAAATATTAGGAATTTCTCAAGTTCAAGTTTCAAGGCTAGAAAGAAGAATTTTAAATGATATGAAAATGGAGCTTGCATATTCATAAGAGGTTAGAATGAAAAAGATTATTATTTATATTTTAATTTTAATTTTGTTAATGTTTACTATTCCTTTAATTTTTACAAATGTTAATGTTAAAGAAACTAATTCAGAAGTTGTAGATTCAGCCCAACCTGTTTTAGATAAATCTGATTATTCTAATATAAAATTACTTCATAATTTAGATGGGAGTGTAGAGGAATTAAATATGAATGAATATTTATATGGAGTAGTATCAGCAGAAATGCCAGCAAATTATGAAATAGAAGCATTGAAGGCTCAAGCTATTGTTGCAAGAACTTATACAATATATAAAATAAAAAATGGAAGTAAGCATGAAAATGCAGATATATGTGATAATTCTAATTGTTGCCAAGCTTGGATATCAAAAGAAAATAGACAAGCTAGATGGGAGGAGCAATTTAGAGATGAGTATTGGGAAAAAATTGTAAAAGCCGTTAATGATACAAATCAAAGGTATATTACATATAATGGCGAACCCATAAATGCATTTTTTCACAGCAATAGTGGAGGTAAAACTGAACTTGCAAGTAATGTATGGGGCGGAACACTTCCTTATTTACAAATTGTAGAAACAGTTCGGAGAAGATGCATATAGTGCGTATAGTTCAGAAGCAACTTTTTCAAAAGATGAGTTGATTGTAAAGATGCATGAAAATTATGCTGATTTTAATATAGATTTTAAAGCACAAGATTGTATAAAAATATTAGATTATACAGAAAGTGGTAGAGTAAAAACTATAAAAATAGGTACAAAAGAACTTTCTGGAGTTGAAGCAAGAAAAATATTTGGACTAAGATCTAGTAATTTTTCTGTAACGATTGATGGCGATAATATTAAATTTTCAGTAATTGGATATGGCCATGGAGTTGGACTTAGTCAATCTGGTAGTGATGTTTTAGCAAAACAAGGATATAAATGTGATGAAATAATAAAATATTATTTCAAAGATATAGAAATTGTTGAATAAAATTCATTAATTTGCAAATACTGTTACTAAATAAAGGAGGCAGATTATGAATTTTTTTGATGAAAGTACTTTAAGAAAAATTTTATATACTTTTTTAGCTGTGTTAATAATTGCTACATTAGTTTTATTCTCAATTTATATTTGGTATGGAAATAAAATGGAAATTGAATCTGAAGAATATAGTTTAGAATCATTAGAAACAGATGATGTTACTAAAGAAGCTAGTTCAACTTCAGATAAAAATATTCAAAGTGCAAATACTAGTGTTAATAGTAGTATTAGTACAAATGTTAATACTAATACAAATTCTAATACTAATTTAAATAATACAAAAAACACTAGTGTTTCTAAAATTGAAAGTAATGTAAATAAAACTGAAAATACTTCAGTACAATCAAATACAAAACCAAAAGAGAATAATAACGAAACCAATACAGTTGTTGAAACTCCAAAAGAAGAAGTAAAAACTGAGAGTAAAAAACAATTGGATTTTGATGCACCAGTTGATGGCGAAATATTGAAAGATTTTGCTAACGAAACTTTAGTATATTCAAAAACTTTAGAAGAATGGACTACGCATCTAGGAATTGATATAAAGGGAGATAAAACTTCTATAGTAAAATCTGCAGAGGAAGGTACAGTTGAAAGTATAAAAACAGACCCAAGATACGGTTTAACAATAACAATTACACATCAAGATGGATATAAAACAGTTTATTCAAATTTACTTACAACAGAATTTGTTAAAGAAGGAGATAAAGTAAGTAAAGGAGATACAATAGCAACAATAGGTGAAACAGCAAGTTTTGAAGTATTAGATGAACCTCATCTTCATTTTGAAATGTATAAAGATGAAATGGCTGTAAATCCAACATTATATTTAAAATAAAAATTAAGAAAAAAATAGACGACTTTTTGGTCGTCTATATATTATTTTTAAGCAAATGCTTGACGTTTTTTGAAAGATAGTAAGTTTGAAAGCTCTCCAGTTTTTTTCTTTGCTTTTTCTGCAGCTTCTTGAGCATTTTGTTTTGCTTGACGTTCTGCCATAGTTTCGCAAATAGCTTTTTGATAAGTAAAGTGTGTATCTTGAGCAATTTTATTCCAATTATATTCATTTTTTACTTTAGTTTTTGCATTTTTTACCATTTCATCACATAATTTATGATCAAATAAAAGTGTTAATATTGAATCTGCAAGCGAATTAGGATTTCCAGCATAGCTTTTCATTCCATTTACTCTATGATCAACAATTTCATTTAAACCACCAATATCAGAAACAACAACAGGAGTTCCAGCTAGCATTGCTTCTAAAGTAACAATTCCAAATGGCTCATATGTACTAGGGAAAACTGATATATCTGCACATTTATACATTCTTTGAACATTTTTTGAACTTAAATATCCAGTAAAATAAACTTTATTTCCAAGTCCTAAATAATTTACCTGATTTCTAAGTTCATCTATCATTCCACCTTTACCAGCAACAATTAATTTTGCATCATGATAATTTTCTAATATTTTTGGCATAGCAGCTATAAGATGTTGAATTCCTTTTTCATAAACAAGTCTGCCCATAAATAATATTATTTTTTCATTATCCATAGCATATTGTCTTCTAAAATCGTAATCTCTTTCAATTCCATTAAATAAATTTAAATTGATTCCATTAGGAACAACATTTATTTTTTCAAATGGTAATCCAAATAATCTTTGTAATTCATTTTTCATGTAATTACTATTGACTATAACCTCTGAAGCTTCATAAGTAAGCATCCATTCTGTATCATTTATGTATTTTTGTGTTTCTCCTTGAATACCACTATTTCTTCCAGCTTCTGTAGCATGTATAGTAGCAATCATCGGAGTACTATATGCTTGTTTTAAAGTTTTTGCAGCATAAGCAACAAGCCAATCGTGAGCATGAATAACATCAAATTTTCCTTCTTTTTCAATGATTTCACCTGTTTTTGCTATCATATTAAAGTTAAGTTGCATAATCCAATCAATAAAATTATTTGATGATATCATAAAATTGTCCACTCTATGAACCATAACACCTTCATCATTTTCAAAATATGGTACATCACCATCTCTATATGTTACAACAGTAACATCATGACCATCTTTTATAAGACGATGTGACAAGTCGTGAACTACTCTTGAAATACCTCCAACGACTCTTGGGGGATATTCCCATGATAGCATTAATATTTTCATTAGTTTTGCTCCTTTCAACAATCTTTTGTAGTAAAAAACCATTTTGCCATATTTTTCTTATATTTTATCTAAAAAAATATAAAATGTAAACAAAAAAAATGAAAAAAAATGAAAAAAAATGTGTTTTTTTGTTTACAAAATTATAACAAAAAAATATTCAAAAAAAAAATTAAATTTTTCTATTGTTTTTATTTATATTTTAGTATACTATATAATATATTTGAAATTGAGAGAATATACCAAAATATACAAAGGAGGAAAATCATGCCTAATAAAAAAATCGATGATGAAGAAAAAGTACTAAAAAAAGAGAAGACTTGGGTAGAAAAAAAAGTTTTAGCTAAGAATGTACAAAACGTAGATGAAACTTTAACTAATAAGAAAGATGAATCTACAAAAATTAAAGAAACATCAAAACAAAATGATTTTAAAGATATTTTAAAAAAAGAATTACCAAAAATTAAAGAAAAAAAAGCATTACCAAAAAATAAGGTGAATAAAGAATTACCAAAAACTAAAGCAAAAGAAAAAAAATTGCTTCCAAAAATTAAAGAAAAAAATATTCTTTCGAATGAATTATCAGAAGAACAAAAAGATTTAAAATTATTAGATAGAATTAAAGAATTTTTCAAAAGGAATCCTGATAAAACTTCTTCTTTAGATGAAAATATAGAACAATCTGATTATTTACCAGAATATTATGATCTTCCATATAGATATAACGAAACTGTAGTTAAAATATTAGCTCAAACTCCTAAAAGATTATTTATTTATTGGGATATAGCAGATAGTGATATAGAAAAGTATAGAAAAGCTTTTGGGGAAGATTTTTTTGAAAAAACATATCCTGTATTATTAGTTCATAACGAAGAATTAAATTATACGTATGAAATCCCAATAAATGATTTTGCAAATAGTTGGTATATAGATATTAAAGATTCAAAAAATAAATACACAGTTCAACTTGGTAGAAAATTTAAAGAATATCCAAAATTTGTTAAAGAAACACAACAAATTATTCAAGAAGAAAATATTAATCTTCAAAATGATTATATAGAAATAGTTAGCTCTAATACTTTAGAAGTTCCAAATGATCATGTTTTGTTTGAGAATTTAAATCAATATGTTCTATATAGAAATGTAAAAACAAAAGAAGAGAATAAAAAAGATATAACAACATTAGTAAACGGAATTGCAAAAGTTTATAATGTTTATGATTTATATAAAATAATATACAAAGATGAGATGAATAATGTTATGTTTGATTTGAATAATCCTGGTTCAGCAGGCAACCCTTCAAGTAGCATGACTAGTAGTAGATTTTTATAATAGTAACTAAAAAGGAGATTTTAATGAAAAATATAAAAGGATATGTTAGTTTTATACTACATGCACATTTACCATATATACATCATCCTGAAAGTAAGGATTATTTAGAAGAGGAATGGTTGTTTGAAGCAATATCAGAATGTTATATTCCGCTTTTATTAAATTTTCAAAAATTAGAAGAAGAAAAAGTGGATTTTAGATTAACAATGACAATGACTCCACCTCTTTTAAATATGCTTGATAATAAATTATTGCAAGAAAGATATATAGAATATTTAGAAAAGCATATTGAGCTTTGCGAAAAAGAAACTGAAAGAACAACTTATGATGAAAGATGTAATAAATTATCATATTATTATTTAGATAGGTATAAAAATGATTTACATATTTACAAAGATGTATATAAATGTAATTTAATTACAGGTTTTAAACATTTTCAAGATATAGGAGTACTAGAAATTATAACATGTGGTGCTACTCATGGATATTTTCCTATATTATATGTTAATGAAAAAACTGTTAGAGCTCAAATTGCAATTGGCGTAAATTGTTATAAAAAATATTTTGGCAAACAACCTAGAGGAATTTGGCTTCCAGAATGTGGTTATGTACCAGAAGCAGATAAGTATTTAAGAGAATTTGGAATTGAATATGTAATTACTGAAACACATGGTGTTTTATATGCAGATCCAACTCCAATTTATGGAAATTATGCACCAATAGTATCTTCAGATAATATAGTAGCTTTTGCTAGAGATATAGAATCATCTCAGCAAGTTTGGAGCTCTATTAATGGATATCCTGGAGATTATAATTATAGAGAATTTTATAGAGATATAGGATATGATGCTCCATATGATTATATAAAACCTTACATTGCTACTAATGGTGTAAGAGTAAATACAGGAATAAAATATCATAGAATAACTGGTAAAGATTGTGAAAAAGATTATTATGATGTACAGTGGGCAAAAGATTCTGCTGAACGTCAAGCTGGGCATTTTTTAAATTGTAGAACAGCGCAAATAGAAAACTTGTCAAGTTATATGCATGTACCTCCAATTGTAGTATGCCCATATGATGCCGAACTTTATGGACATTGGTGGTATGAAGGACCATATTGGTTATATATTTTATTTAAAAAGATATATTATGATGAGTGTAATTTTAAACTTATTACTCCAAGTGAATATATAGATAATTTCCCTAATATTCAAGTTTCTACTCCTTGTAGGTCTAGTTGGGGTGCAAATGGATATAGTGAAGTATGGCTTAATCAAACTAATGATTATGCACATAGACATTTGCACAAAGCTGGGGATAGAATGTGTGAACTTGCTTGGCTTTACCCTAATGAAGGGGATACATTAAGAAGACAAGCATTAAATCAATGTGCAAGAGAATTAGTTTTAGCTCAAAGTAGTGATTGGTTATTTATAATAACAAATGGAACTATGGTTGAATATGCTCATAAAGCTATAAAGGATCATATAGGAAGGTTTACTAAGTTATATTATCAAATAAAAAAGGATAAAATTGATGCAGAGTATTTGTACGACATAGCTCAAAAAGATGATATTTTTCCAGAAATTGATTATATGATTTATTATTAATAAAAATTATTTTTATTCAGTAGAAAAGTTCTTTGTAACTAGGCTGAATAAAATCATTTTGTAAGGGTTATTAATCGCCCATACGTATTGATTTTTTTGTATTTCTATAATAGGAAAACAAGATTTGTAACTAAAGTAGATTATAAAAAAGCAAAAATTTATGTTTAGGAGAGATTAGGATGTATGTATATGATAAGGCAAATGAACTTGCTAAAAGTATTAAAGAATCAAAAGAATATTTAGAATATAAAGAATTAAAAAAAATTGTAACAGATGATTTAAAATTGAAAGATAAAGTTGATGAATTCGAAAAAATCAGATATGAAGAACAACTTCTTGCAGTTCAAGGCGAAAAAACTAGTGATGAAAAAATGCAAAAACTTCAAAATTTATATGAAATTTTAGTAAAAGAGCCAAAAGTGAAAGAATATTTTGATGCAGAAGTTAGATTTAATCTTATGATTGCAGATGTAAATAAGATTATTGGTGAATCTATAAAAGATGTTTTATAGATTAAATGTAAATTTTTAAAAAGTAAAGTTAATAAAAAATGTAATAAAAAAATCTAATTTAATGTAAATTTTACATTGAATTAGATTTTTTTATTCAGCAGGAAGGTTCTATGTAGCTAAGCTTAAGCATTGAGTTTTTTTGAAAAAATTTTTATAAAAACTTTTATTTAATAAAAAAATGTTATATAATGTAAAAAATTATATTTAAGGATGAGAAAAAATGAATAAGAAGTGGGAAATATGTGAGAAAAACGAAGAATTAATTGAAGAAATTTCAAAAAAACATAATATTTCAGAACTATTAGCAAATATCTTAGTTAATAGAAACATTACAAGAGATGAAGATATTAGAGTATTTTTAAATCCTACAAGAGAAGATTTTCATGACCCATTTTTAATGCCAGATATGAAAATTGCAATTGATAGAATCCTACAAGCAATTAAAAATCAAGAGAAAACAATTATTTATGGTGATTATGATGTTGATGGAATTACTAGTATTACAGTATTAAAAAAGTTTTTACAAGAGAGAGGTTTTTCTTGTGGATATAGAATACCTAATAGATTAAATGAAGGCTATGGATTAAATATGAATGCCATAAAAGAAATTTATGATCAAGGATATAAACTTATAATTACAGTTGATTGTGGAATTTCTGGAATAGAAGAAATAAATTATGCAAATAGTTTGGGAATGGAGGTTATAGTAACCGATCATCATGAACCATTAGATGAATTACCAAATGCTATTGCTGTTGTAGATTGTAAAAGAAAAGATAATATTTATCCAAATAGAAATTTAGCAGGTGTAGGAGTTTGTTTTAAAATAATTCAAGCTTTATCTAGAAAGCTTGGCCTAGAAGAAAAAGAATATTTAAAATATTTAGATATAGTATGTATTGGTACAATTTCAGATATTGTTCCTTTGATTGATGAAAATAGAGTAATAGCTAAACTTGGATTAAAACTTGTAGAGCAAACAAGGAATCCAGGATTAAAAACATTATTAAAGGCTATTGGATATAAAGAAGTAAATTCAAATACAGTTTCTTTTGGAATTGCTCCTAGAATAAACGCTTGTGGTAGAATGGGACATGAAGAAGAAGCATTGCAATTATTTTTAACAGATAATTTTATAGAAGCTAATAACATAACTACAAATTTAAATAATTATAATAGACAAAGACAAGATATAGAAAAAAGAATTTTTGATGAAGCAATTCAAATGATTGAAGATAATAATTTAGAAGAAAATTCAGCAATTATATTAGGAGCTGAAAATTGGCATCATGGTGTTATTGGAATTGTATCTTCTAAAATTACAGATATGTATTTTAAACCTAGTATTTTGGTTTGTTTTGAAAATGATGAAGGAAAAGGATCTGGAAGAAGTATTCCTGGTTTTGATTTACATGATGCATTATGCAAATCGAGTAAATATTTAGAAAAATATGGTGGACATGAAATGGCTGTTGGTTTAACTTTAAAAAAAGATAAATTTGAACAGTTTAGAGCTAATTTTGAAAATATTGCAAAAAGTTGTAAAATTGATGAAATTATTCCTGTTGTTGATGTTGATAAGGTTATTACTAGTGAAGAAATAAATCTAGAAACAATTGAAGATTTAAAATTACTAGAGCCATTTGGTGAAGCTAATAAAATGCCTGTATTTATATATAAAAATTTACGAATAGATTCGATAAGAGCTCTATCTGAAGGAAAACATCTAAAATTAACATTAAAAGATCGGAAATATGCTTATTGATGCAATAGGTTTTTATATGGGAGGTTATGTAAACGATTTTTTACTTGGAGATAAAGTGGATATATTAGGAGTTCTTGAAGTTAATGAATATAGAGGGATAAAAAATATTCAAATAAATTTAAAAGATATTAGAAAATCATATTAAAGTTTGAAAGGAGAAAAAGATGAGTGATGTTAATAAAAATATAAGCATAGATGATATAATTGAAAATCAGAAAAAAAATTATCCAAAATCTAATGAAGATTTAATAAAAAAAGCTTATGAATATGCAAAAGAACATCATGGTAATCAACTCAGAAAATCTGGTGAACCATATATGATTCATCCTATGCAAGTAGCATATATTTTATCTACATTGGAGCTTGATGATGAAACTATTTGTGCAGCTTTACTTCATGATGTTGTAGAAGATACTCCTGTAACTCATGAAGATATTGTTAACGAGTTTGGAGAAACAATTGCTCAAATGGTGGCTGGTGTTACCAAACTTGGAAAATTAAGATATTCAACAGTTGAAGAACAGCAAGTAGAAAACTATAGAAAAATGTTTTTAGCAATGGGAAAAGATATTAGAGTTATTTTAATAAAACTTGCAGATAGACTCCATAATATGAGAACTTTAAAATATTTAAGTAGAGATCGCCAAATAGCAATAGCAACAGAAACCAAAGATTTATATGCACCACTTGCTAATCGTTTAGGTATCTACTCTTTAAAATGGGAATTAGAGGATCTAGCATTTAAATTTTTGCAACCAGATGAGTTTCATGAAATTGTATTAAGTTTAGATAAGAAAAGGGAAGAAAGACTTAAATTCTTAGATCAAATAGATAAAAATATTGATGAAAAATTAAAAGAAGCTGGTATAAAGGCAGAAGTTACTGGAAGAGCAAAACATATATATAGTATTTATAGAAAGATGGAAAGAGATAAAAAAACAATAGATCAAATTTACGATTTATTTGCTCTTAGAATTTTAGTTGATGATGTTAAAGATTGTTATAGCGCTTTAGGTGTTGTTCATGAACTTTATACTCCAATGCCTGGAAGGTTTAAAGATTATATTGCAGTTCCAAAAAAGAATATGTATCAATCAATTCACACAACTCTTTTAGGGCCTAAAGGAACTCCTTTTGAAGTACAGATAAGAACTTATGATATGCACAGAACTGCAGAATTTGGTATTGCTGCACATTGGGCTTATAAAGAAGCAAGTAATAAAGGAACTAAAAAAAGTGTTATTGTTACTGAGGATAAGCTTGCATGGCTTAGAGAAACTTTAGAATGGCAAAAAAATACTGAAAATCCAGATGAATTTCTAAATACTTTAAAAACAGAGTTATTTGAGGATGAAGTGTATGTTTTTACTCCAAAAGGAATGATAAAAGTTCTTCCAAGAGGTGCTACTCCAATAGATTTTGCATATGCTATACATGAACAGATTGGTCATCACATGGTGGGGGCAAAAATAAATTCAAAAATGATGCCTATTATAACACATCTTCATAATGGAGATATTGTTGAAATAATTACATCAGATCAATCTAAAGGTCCAAGTAGAGATTGGGTTAAATTTGTAAAAAGTTCATCTGCAAAAACAAAAATAAATCAATGGTTTAAAAAAGCGCAAAGAAGTGAGAATATTGAAAAGGGAAAAGATATTTTAGATAGAGATATTAAAAAACTTGGAATTAAATCTCAAGAATTACTAAAACCAGATTGGATAAAAAAAGTTCAAGAAAGATACGGATTTCAAGCTATTGATGATATGTATGCAAGTATTGGTTTTGGCGGAATATCAGCTAATAAGATTTTAGCTAGACTTTTAGAGGAATATAATAAAATTCATGAAGAGGAAGATTTTGAACAAAAAATAGAAGAACTTTCAAAATCAAAACCAAAATCAAAGCCATCAAAAAATGGAGTAATAGTAAAGGGAATTGATAATTGTTTAGTAAAACTTTCAAAATGTTGTAATCCACTTCCTGGTGATGATATTATAGGTTATATTACAAAAGGAAGAGGCGTATCAGTTCATAGAACAGATTGTGTAAATGTAAAAGATTTATTAGAAGATGAGGAAGGTAGAATAATTGATGTTAGTTGGTATGATGAGATAAAAGCATCATATACAGCTGAAATTGAAATTTTTGCAACAGATAGAAGTGGCTTATTAAGAGATATAATAAAACAAATTGATAATTCTAAAGCAAAATTGATGGGTGTAAATACTAGAACAACAAAAGAAAGAATAGCTATTATAGAAATAACTGTTGAAACTGAAAATATAGATGAATTAAATAAATTAATGAATTCTATCAATAATATAGATTCAGTTTATGAAGTAAAAAGAAAAAGGGGATAGAATAATGATACTAAAGAAATTACAAGTTAAAACTCCACAAAAAGATTTACTTACAAATTCATATATTGTTTGTGATGAAAAAAGTAAAGAAACAATGGTAGTAGATCCAGGTGGTGAACCTGAAAGAATAATAGAAATGATAGATATATTAGGTGGAAATTTAAAATATATTTTTTTAACACATTGTCATGCAGATCACACAGGTGGAATAAATAAGTTAAAAGAAGTAAAAGGTGGAAAAATTTTAATTAGTAGAGATGATAGTGTAGGATTATATGATGAAAAAATTAGTTTATCATATATTATAGATGCAAAAAACCCAGATTTAGAAGCTGATTCGAGAATAGATGAAGGTGATATGATACATTTAGGAGATTTAGAATTTAAAGTTATAGCAACACCTGGCCATACAAAAGGTGGATTATGTTTATATTGTGAAAAAGAAAGGTTAGTTTTTACAGGAGATACTTTATTTTCTGGAACATGGGGAAGAACAGATTTGCCAACAGGTAGTTTTGAAGAAATTATTAATTCTATAACTTTTAAATTAATGACACTTCCAGATGAAACTATTGTATATCCGGGTCATGGTAAAACAACAATGATTCAAGATGAAAAGATGATTTATCTTGAATTAAGACCAAAAGATTTTTAGTAGAAAAATAATCATAATTAAATTTTAGAAAGGAATGGTATTTATGATTCAAAAAGTAAAAGGTACGAAAGATTTATTACCAGAAGATACAATTAAATGGCAATTTGTAGAAGAAAAAGTAAAAGCCATTTTTGATAAACGTGGAGTAAAAGAAATAAGAGTTCCTGTTTTTGAATATACAGAACTATTTCAAAGAGGTGTTGGAGAAACAACTGATGTAGTTCAAAAAGAAATGTATACTTTTGAAGATAAAAGTGGCAGAAGTATTACTTTAAGGCCAGAAGGTACAGCAGGAGTAATTAGAGCATATCTTGAAAATGGTATGGCAAGTAAACCTAGTCCTGTTAAACTTTGGTATAATATGGCAATGTATAGATATGAAAATGTTCAAAAAGGAAGACAAAGAGAATTTCATCAAATTGGTACAGAATTTATTGGTTCTGAAAGTTATTTAGCTGATGTTGAAGTTATAATGTTAGCAAGTAAAATTTTTAATGAATTAAATATTCCAAACATAAAATTAAATATAAATAGCATAGGTTGCCCTAAATGTAGAGGAAAATATCAAGAAATTTTAAGAGATTTTATTGGTAAGAATTTAGATAATTATTGTGATACTTGTAAAACAAGATTTGTAAAAAATCCAATGAGAATATTAGATTGCAAAGAAAAAAAATGCAAAGAATATAATATAGGTGCTCCAATGATGATAAATTATTTATGTGATGAATGTAAGGATCATTTTGAAAATGTAAAGAATAGTTTGAAGGAAAATGGAATTGAATTTGAAATAGATAGTTCTATCGTAAGAGGTTTAGATTATTATACTAAAACAGTATTTGAATTTATAGATGGGGATACAGGATTAACCGTTTTAGGTGGAGGAAGATATGATGGATTAGTTGAAGAATTTGGTGGAGTTCATACTCCTGCTGTAGGGTTTGGCACAGGTATTGAAAGACTTATGGAATTGGTTTCAAAATATAATCCAAATATTGAGGAAAAAACTCCAGATTTGTATATTTTAGCTGTTACTAATGATGAAAATAAAAAAGCAATTCAGATTGCAGAAAAATTAAGAGATAAAGGTTATTTTGTTGAAAGAGATTTATTAGGTAGAAGCTTCAAATCTCAAATGAAGTATGCAGATAAAATAGGAGCAAAAAATTTATTGGTCATTGGAGAAGAAGAAATGCGAACAGGTGAATGTAAGATAAAAAATATGAAAAGTGGAGAAGAAAAAGCTTCAAAATTAGATGATATTCAATTATAATAATTTTGGTTATTTTGAGAGCAATGTTTTGGTTGCTCTCTTTTTTTCTTTTTTTTTAGCAAAAGTTTGGGCCAGATAAAAAGTGTATGTATTTATTTTTGTGGCTCACTCCCAACTGCGAACCACTTCTAAGAAATGGCTTGTTTGCCTGAGGGATTCCTTTTGGGTGACGCCGTTTCTAAGAACTGGTACCTTGTCGGTCCCCACATTCGTTCGCTCACAAAAATAAATACATACACTTTTTATCTTACTCTATAAAAGCGAGTTTTCATTATTTATCATTCATTATTTTGTAATAATAAAATTTTTCCCTAATATAATTTACTAGTGAGGATTTTATATGTTCAATATAACTTTTAATTTAAAGAAATTATTAAAAAAAATTTTTATTTTAATAATAATAGTAATTTTTATATTTATTCTATTTAAATTTTCTAAAAAAATATTTAATGGAATCTTTTATTTGGTTAATAATCAATATTCAAGTATTATAGGAACTGAAGTGTCTTTTTCTAAATATGAAAGAGTTAGTTTTGAAAAAGGTGCTCAAAAAATATTAAGTAGTGAACTTGTAACTTTAGGGAATATTGAAGTTAATAATAAGGTAGATAAAGAAGAGGAAGATAGTCAAAAAGTAGATAAACAAAAAGAAAAAAAATCAAATGATAAAGATAAGAATTTGGATTCTAAAAATGAAGAAGCTGATAAAGATAAACAAGCTGTAGAAACTAGTGCTGAAGCTGTAAAAGATACAATTGACTATAAAAATTTGAAAACAGAAGTTTTGTCAGATAAAAATTTAAAAGAAAATTATAATGCAGAATATCAAGGTGTAAAAATAAAAAATGAATCAGATTATACTTTAACTGAAGATATATTAAAGCCAGATATAGAATATAAAAATAAAAAAGATATTTTAATATTTCATACTCATACTTGTGAAAGTTATACACAAACAAAGGAGAATTCTTATATAGAAAGTGGAAACTTTAGAACAACAGATTTAAATTATACAGTTTCAAGAGTAGGTGATGAATTAACAAAATGTTTAATAAATAAGCAATTTAATGTTATTCATGATACAACATATCACGATTATCCTGCATATACTGGGTCTTATAATAGATCTTTATTAACAGTGAAGGGGATTTTATCAAAGAACCCTAATATTCAAACTGTAATTGATTTGCATAGAGATGCTATAGGTAGTAAAAGCGAATATGGACCTGCTGTAAAAATAGGAGATGAGCGAGTTGCTCAAGTTATGTTTGTAATAGGAACAAATGGTGGAGGCTTGGAGCATCCTAATTGGAAAAATAATTTAAAGTATGCTGTAAAGATTCAGCAAAAAGCTAATGAAATGTTTCCTGGTTTATTTAGGCCTATAATTGTAAGAAATTCAAGGTATAATCAAAATTTAGCTGATGCCGCTTGTATTATAGAAGTTGGGGCAACTGGTAATACATTAGAAGAATGTATAGGGAGTATGAAATATTTAGCAGAAGTTTTTGAAGCTGTTATGAAATAAAAAATTTTTGTCATAATACAAAATTATATGCATATATAGTTAAAGAGGTGATTTAATCATGAGGAAAAAGGAACGTATAGGTGAAATATTAGAATTTCCTAGGGAGATCGTTAGTAATGTTCCAAAAATTACTATTACAGCTTTTGATGAACTTATGATAGAAAATTTTAAATCTATTTTAGAATATGAAGATTTTTTTGTTAGAATAAAAACTCATATAGGAAATATAAATATTAATGGATTTAATTTAAAATTAAATCAAATAAACAAAGATGATATTTGTGTTTCTGGAATAATTGAAAATATAGATTTTGAGTCAAATCGAAATCTAGAAAATTAAGAGGTGTATATGCTAATAAGTAAAATTACTCTAAATGCTTCTGGGTATGTAAGAGTTGAAATAGAGGGATTTTTTATTCAAAGATTTATAAATTTATGTATTAGTAAAGGTATTTATTTAGATGATACAAAACATATAAATAGAACTAAAATAGTTAGTAATATAAGCAAAAATGATTTTAGATCAATTTGTAAAATTGCAAAACAAACTAAATGTAAAATAAAAATTATAAAAAAAGGTGGTATTCCTTTTATTGTACATAAATATAGAAAAAGAAAAATTTTTCTAATTATGCTTAGTGCTTTATTGATCTTATGTTTTTCTATTACTAGATTTATATGGAATATAGAAATTAAAGGAGTAGAAAATATAAAAGAAAGTGAAATTATTAAATTATTAAATGATAATAATATAAAATTGGGAATAAGAAAATCAAAAATAAAATCTGAGGAATTAGTAAATGAAATTAGGCTTTTAAGAGATGATATTGCTTGGGTAGGAGCAAAAGTAAAAGGAACAAATTTAATTATAGAGATTGTTGAGGCTGAAAAAAAGCCAGAAATAGTTGATGAAACAAAAATAAATAATATTATTTCTGATAAAAAAGGTGTGGTTACAAGAATAAATGTACAATCTGGAACAGCAAGAGTAAAAGTAGGAGATGAAATTGAAAAAGGAACTTTAT
Organism: uncultured Clostridia bacterium; assembly: GCA_947630235.1. Classification (GTDB taxonomy): domain Bacteria; phylum Bacillota; class Clostridia; order TANB77; family CAG-508; genus Scatovivens. Next base: position 9,250 of record CANRGN010000010.1, on the reverse strand, counting down.
TAGTTGAAGGTGTTATGGAAGGGAAATATACTGGTGTAAGAAATGTTAATTCTAGAGGTGACATTTATGCAAAAATTACATATACTAAACAAGGAAAAGCAAAATTAAATGATGTAGAAAAAAAATTAACAGGAAATGAATATAATCAATATAGAATTTATTTTAATAATTTTAAAATAAATTTGAATAAAGGGGTTTCAAATTTTAAAAATTATGATACAATAGAATCGAAGAAAAAGTTTAGGATTTTTTCCAATTATTATTTACCAATTGAGTTCGAAAAAGTAACTTATAAAGAGATAAAAAAAGAAAACAAAAATTATACAGTAGAAGAAATTACTAACAAACTAAAAGAAAAATTGGAAAAAGACATTTTATCAAACTTAAAAAACAATTATGAAAACTTTATAGATAGTTCTTCTAATGTAGAAGTTAACTCAAATGAAGTAACAGTGATTGTTAATTGTGTAGTTGAAGAAAAAGTCGGAATTTACCAAGATTTAGTTTTTTAGAAAAGGGGGACATATGGAAGAAAGAAGTTTAAAAGTTTTAGAAGCTGATACAACATTTTTTAATAAAATTACTAGTACTTTAAGTAAATTGCTAATGCCAACTAGGGTTGGAATAAATAGTCTCTTAATTAATATGAAAAGAAATAATATATTAAAAAATTATGAACATTTCATTTCTCTTGATTCAAATGATGATGATGCTAAAAAAGAACAAGTAAAAAATAGATATGAAGAAAGTTATTCTTTATATTTAGAATCAATAGATAAATACATTATGGACTCTGTTTATAAAAAAGTAAAAAAAGGAATGGCAACAGATTTTGAGAAAAGCGCTATAGCCAGTTATTATAATATAGTTCATTTAAAAGAAAATGAATATTTAGAATATAAATATAGAAAACAAAAATTTCTTTTAGAGCTAGATTATGAAAATATAAAGGTAAATGGAAAAGAAAAAATAAGAGAAAAATTTGAAAATTTATATTTATCAAAAATTGATGGCTTATACAAAGGTATAATTAAAAATTATTCTGTAAAACTTTCAGATTCAGATGCTATAAAAAATAATAGTATTTCTATATTTGCTAATATTTTTTCAACTTTAGAGGAATATATTAAAAATGTTTTTCCTCTAAAGCTTCAAAAAGAAAAAAATGAAACTTTTGATAAAATAATTAAAGATTATGAAGATTTTGAAAAATTTACAGTTGGAAAACTAGATGAAAAAGAATTTATAGAAAAAAATATGATTTTACTAGGTTTAAGTAGAGTTTTATTTACACATAGTCTTCCTTTAGTGGCTGCAGAACAATGTTATAAAAAACTATTAAATGATGCTAGAAATTTAATTGTAAATACTAAAGATGATAATAAAAAAGAAGAAGTTTATGTTATGTTAATAAAGCTTGTTGAAGACTATAATATTAAATTATTATCTACTAAATTATATTGGGACAAGCCTGAAGAAAGAGAAAAATATAAAAAGTTTTGGAACGAATATTCTAACTCTAAAAATTCAGAGAAAAAAGAAATTCTTATATTGAAAAGAGAAATTTCTGAATTAGAAGATACTGATAAATTTAAAGTATTAAAAAAATATTATAAATCAAAATTAGTAGAATTTGGCGTAATGAAAAACATAAGATCATTTAAAATAGTACAAAATTCTTATAAAATAGAAAAAGGAAAAATGCCAAAAAAAGAAAAATTAACATCTACAATAAAATAAATTTTAACAAAAGAGCGATTATATCGCTCTTTAAATTAATAAAAATTATTTTTATTTATATTTGTTGTTATGAGGGGAAAAAATAAAAAATGGAAAATATTGCAGAAATAGAATTTAGAGGAATTGAAGAAAATATTGAATATAAAAATATAATAAATCAAGTTTTAGAAGAATGTTTTAAAACTGAAAATTTAAAGAATTTAAATGTATATATGAGTATAATTTTAACCACTCCAGAAGAAATTAGAAAATTAAATAAAGAATATAGAAATATTGATAGAGAAACTGATGTATTGTCTTTTCCAATGTTTGAAAAAAGTGAAATAGAAAATTTAGTAAATTATGTTAGTAATGGTGCTGAAGCTTTAGGTGATATAGTTATATCTATAGATAGAGTTAAAGATCAGGCAATTGAATATGGTCATAGTTTTGAAAGAGAACTTTCATATATGGTAGTTCACGGATTTTATCATATTATGGGTGAAGATCATATAGAAGAAAAAGATAAAATTATTATGAGAGAAAAAGAAGAAAATGTTTTAAATAAATTAAATATTAAAAGATAGGAATATAGAAATGGAAAAAGAATTTAAATCAGGATTTGTGTCATTAGTTGGAAGAACTAATGTTGGAAAATCCACATTATTAAACAATTTAGTTAAAGAGCAAGTTGCTATAACTGCAAATAAAACTCAAACAACTAGAACTGCTATAAAAGCAATAATAAATAATAAAAATTCGCAAATAATTATAACAGATACACCTGGAATTCATAAACCTAAAACAAAACTTAGTCAAACTATGATAGATACAGCTTTTACTATGCTTGGAGAAGTAGATTGTATTTTATTTATAATTGAAGCAACAAGTAATGAAATAGGAAAAGGTGATAGGAGAATATTAGATAAAATTATAGAATCAAAAAAGCCTTGTATTTTAATTATAAATAAGGTTGATTTAGTAGAAAAAGAAAGTTTATTAGCTTTGATTGATATTTATAGAAAAGAATATGATTTTAGTAGTATAATTCCAATTTCTGCATTAAATGATGATAGTGATGTTGTTATTGAAGAAATTGAAAAATTACTTCCAGTTGGTCCTAAATATTATGAAGAGGATGAATATACTGATCAAACATCACGTCAGCTTGCAGAGGAGAAAATTAGAGAAAAAGCTTTGAAGTTTTTAAATGATGAAGTGCCTCATGGAGTGTATGTTGAAGTTGAGAAATTTGTCGATAGAAAAACCAGTAAAGGTGAAGATATTATTGATATTGATGCTATAATATATTGCTTGAGAGAATCTCATAAAGGCATAATAATTGGAAAAGCTGGCTCTAAATTAAAGCAGATTTCATCTTGTGCTAGAATGGATTTAGAGAAGATGTTTGGCGTAAAAATTAATCTAAAGGTTTGGGTAAAAGTTAAATCAGATTGGCAAGAAAATGAAAATTTAATTAATAGAAAATTTAAATTAAAGTGAGTTTTGGATTATAAATATTTGAATTTTAATAGAGTAGTAGTAAAATTATATATTGAGGAAGACAGGAGCCAGAGATGAAGTATATATATTTATTTTGTTGGCTCACTCCCAACTGCGAACTAATTCTAAGAAATGGCTTGTTTGCCTGAGGGATTCCTATTATAATTTATTATTCATTATTCACTATTCATCATTCATTATTCATTACTTTAATTTTTTTATAAAAAAAATTAAACCATGCATATTCCCTACAAATTTACACAAACTAATTATAAATTTGCAAGGAGGTTCTTATGATGAAAAATTTGGCATGGAATATGTTCAAAAAAACAGGAAATATAGATACTTATTTAGAATTTACAAAATTAAGAAATTTAGAAGAAGATTTAGGGATAAAATCAAATGAAAACGTTAAAAGTAAATGGGATAATAATAGCGGAAAATAATATGGGTGATTTTGATAAAATGGTTACTCTTCTTACTCCTAATTTGGGTAAAATTAGTTGTAGTGCTAGAGGGGCCAGAAGGCCAAAAAGTCAGCTTATGGCGGGCACTCAGTTTTTGTGTTTTGGAGAGTATATGCTTTTTAAGGGTTCTGATACATATACTATAAATTCATGTGAACCTATTGAAGTTTTTTATAATATTAGAACTGATTATGATAAACTTATGTGTTCTGCTGATGTAACTAAGATTGTAAAAGATGTTACTACAGAAAATCAAAATTCGTTTAATACTTTAAAATTATTTTTAAATACAATTTATACAATATCAGAAACTAATAAAGATTTGGATTTTGTAAAATCTGTATTTAAATTAAGGCTTTCCAAAATATTGGGCTTTTCGCCAAATGTTAATGAATGTGTATGTTGCAAAACAAAAGAAAATCTTACACATTTTAGTTTTAAAGATAATGGATTTAAATGTAGTATTTGTGCAAACCAAGATACAGGTGCCTTTAAGATGAGTGAAGGTACAAAAAGTGGCATTATATATTCTATAAAAGCAGATTCAAAAAAGATTTTTTCATTTACTGTAAATGAAGCTTCTAGAAAAGAATTAGAAGTTATATCAAAAATTTACTTAAATGATAAATTAGATATGTAAAAAAATGAACCAGAAAGATGGACCCAGAGGGACGTAGGAAGTGGGTCACTTGCTCCACTTCCTACGTCCCTTTGGGTCAACTTGCTCCACTTCCTACGTCCCTTTGGGTCAAAAATTTTTCCAAAAACTGTTTGACAAATACTTAAAACAATGCTAGACTAATAGTAGCTTAAGCAAAAAGTCAAATGAAGATGACAATATGTACAAAGGTGTGAATGTCGGTTCACATCTTTTTTTATACAAAAAAACTAGGTAGCTGTCGGACTACCTAGTTTTGATTATTTCTAGTCTTTGTCGTTATGGTCGTCATCATTGCAATTACTACTTTATAGTAGTAAAACAATTAAACGCCGTATTAAGTCAAATGAAGACATTTAATATGTACCTCCTTTCTCAAAGATTTCCTTTGAAAAGGATTCTACTATTATACTTTATTTTCCATGATTTTACAATAGAAAAATTTGTAAAATAGTCCCCTTGTCTCAGCTCATTGTCTCACTTGTACCTTTTGATACGTTCCTTTGATTCCAAGAAAAGAATGACAGAGGAAGAAAAAAGTGAGTTATCGACAAAATGTCGATAACTGAAATTAAAATCAAAGGATTGAAAAATATTTTATATAATATTATTGACAATAAAAAATAATAGCAATATAATGAATATATGAACATATATTCATATGAAAAGAGGTGGTTATATGGAAGAAAATTTTGAAGAAGAATATAATATAGAAAAAGTAAATAATGTAAAAAAAGAAATGCCGAATGATGAAATAATATTTGATATGGCTGAATTTTTTAAGGTTTTTGGAGATTCTACAAGAATGAAGATAATAAGTAGCTTGCTTGTTAGTGAACTTTGCGTAGGAGAGATTGCAGAAATTGTTAATTCAACTCAATCTGCAATATCTCATCAATTAAGAGTTTTAAAACAAGCTAAACTTGTTAAATATAGAAAAGAAGGAAAAACTGTTTATTATTCTTTAGATGATGAACATATAAAATCAATTTATAAAATTGGTAAAGAACATATTGAAGAACCAGAATTTTAGGAGGGATTTAATGAAAAGTTATAAATTTATTACTAAAGATTTAGATTGTGCTGCTTGTGGGAATAAAATACAAGAAAAGCTTTCTAAGGTTGAGGGAATGGAAAATGTAATAGTTAATTTTGGAAAATTAGAAATAAAATATGAAACAGATACATATTCAAAAGATCAAGTAGAAAAAATGATTCAAGAAATAGAACCAGAAGTTACATTAGTTGAAATTCCAAAAAATAAAAATGAAAATATTAAAAATGAATCAAAAACTAATAAAAATTTATTTAGGCTTCTTTTAGGAATATTATTTTTGATATTAGGAGTTGTTATAAAAAATAATATAATTAGTACAGTTTTCATTTTAATAGCTTATGTTTTGTGTTTGTTTAGAACTGTAAAAAATGCTATAAAGGCATTAAAAACAAGTAAAGAAATAAATGAAAATTTATTAGTTACTATTTCATGTATAGGTGCATATTTAGTAGGTGAGCATTTAGAAGGGTTAATGGTTATAATCTTATATGAAATAGGAAAAATATTAGAAGATAAGGCTATAAATAAAAGTAGAAAATCTATTTCTACATTAATGGATATTAAACCAGAATATGCAAACTTAAAACATGAAACTCATGTTCATAAAGTATCACCAGATTGCGTTAAAATTGGGGATATTATAGTTATAAAACCTGGTGAAAAGGTTCCTCTTGATGGTGAAGTGGTAAATGGAAGTTCCTCTTTAAATACATCATCTTTAACTGGTGAAAGTAAATTAACAAAAGTTAAAGAAGGTGATAAAGTTCTTTCAGGAAGTATTAATACAGATGGAGTTTTGGAAATAGAAGTAACAGAAGAATATGAAAATAGTACAGTAAATAAAATATTGGAATTAGTAGAAAATGCAACTGATAAAAAAGCTAAAACAGAAACTGTTGTTAATAAATTTGCAAAAATTTATACTCCAATTGTAATTTGTTTAGCTGTTTTTGTAGCTATTGTATTACCTTTATTTACAAGCTTAAATTATTCAGAAAGTATATATAGAGCATTAACATTTTTAGTAATATCATGTCCTTGTGCAATTGCTATATCAGTGCCACTTAGTTATTTTTCTGGAATAGGGAAAGCTTCTAAATCCGGAATTTTAATTAAAGGAAGCGATTTTTTAGATAATTTAAAATTAGTAAATCAAATTGCTTTTGATAAAACTGGAACTTTGACAAAAGGTGAATTTGGTGTTTCAAAAATTGAAAAATACGGAAGTTTAAGTGAAGAAGAAATTTTAAAATTTTCTGCTTTAGGTGAAAGTTATTCAAATCATCCAATTGCAAAAGCAATATTGAAAAATGTTGATTTTAATATAAATATTAAAGAAGTGGAAAATTATAGAGAAATATCTGGTAAAGGATTAGAATATACATATCAAGGAAAAAGGGTTTTGGTTGGAAATAAAGAATTAGTGGAATATAATGATAGTCAAAATGATTGTACAAAAGTTTATGTAAAAATTGATGATGAAGTAATTGGAGCTATTTGTTTAGAAGATTCTATAAAACCAGGAGTAAAGGAAGCTTTAGATGAGCTAAGAAAACAGGGAATTAAAACTAAAATGTTTACAGGTGATAATTTAGAGGTAGCAAAAAAAGTAGGCGAGCAATTACAAATAGAAGAAGTTAAAGCCGAAATGCTACCAAATGAAAAATATTCAGAACTTGAAAAAATGATAGAAGAAAATAAAAATGGAAAAGTTGCTTTTGTTGGAGATGGTATAAATGATTCTCCAGTTTTAGCAAGAGCTGATATTGGAATTTCTATGGGAGGTGTAGGTGCTGGATCTGCTATAGAAGCTTCTGATATAGTTATTATGACTGATGATATTTCAAAAATAAAAGATGGAATAAATATTTCAAAATTTACTGGAAGAATAATAAAAGAAAATCTTATTTTTGCAATTGTTACTAAGATTATTATTTTAACACTTTCTGTAATTGGAGTGGCAGGTATGTGGGAGGCTATTTTTGCTGATGTTGGTGTTACTTTAATTACTATATTTAATACTTTGAGAATTTTAAGAAGATAATTATATTTTTTAGAATAAATAAGTTATGTTAATAAAAATCTACCTTTTCGGAGGTAGATTTTTTGTTATAGATTTAAACTGTAACAATTTTAATTTTTTTTAATACAATGTTTAAAAAGGAAAGAATTGTGAAAAATATATTATATATTATTTTTTTGGGGGTTTTATGAAACTTGGATTAGCTTTGTGTGGTGGTGGAATTAGAGGAATTGCTCATGCTGGTATTTTGAAATGTTTTGAAGAAAACAATATTGATATTTATGCAATTGCTGGAACTAGTGCTGGTTCTTATATTGCAATTTTACATGCTATTGGTTTTTCTGCTAAGGAAATTTTGAATTTGTTTAAAACTTATGCTGATGATTTGGTAGGAAATGATGTGAAGGATGTTATTTTTGATCAAATGATTTTTAATAAAAAGATAAAATTTGATGGATTTAGAAGTGGTGGACCTATTGAGAAATTATTTAATGAAATAGCAAATCAAAAGGGATATAAAAATATAAATGAAATAAAAATGCCTCTTGCTGTAATTGCTACAAATATAAAGACAGAAAAAGAATGTGTGTTTTTGTCGAAATTAGGGAAAAAAAGTAAAAATAAAGAATATGTTTATGATGCTGAAATAGGAATTTCTGCAAGAGCTAGTTCGAGCTTTTCTATAGTTTTTGATCCATGTGTGTTTAAAGATAAAATTTTAATGGATGGAGGCATTTTAAATAATATTCCAGTAGATGAAGTAAGAAATTTAGGAGCAGATTTTGTTATTGGAATAAATTTTAGAACAACACCTATAAGTAAATATAGTAATGTAGTAGATATAGGTATGAAAACTTTAGATATGATGGGAAATAAAATATCTGAATATAATTGGAAGGATGCAGATATGCAAATTACAGTTGATACTGATGGTGCTGGTTTTTTAGATATTGATAAAATTGATTATTGTTATGAATCTGGATATAAAACAGGATCTGAAATTGTTACTCTTTTAAAAAATAATAATTTTTTTGGTGTATAATATTTTATAATTAGTGCTTTAGAGTCCTATATTTTTTTAATCGCATAATACTCAATCTATGTGAATAGAATTAAACAACAATGAAATTCGCATGGAGGTATTATATGAAAAATATATCATCAATTGAAGAACGTGCAGTAAAACTTGCACAATATATTATTGATTCTAAAGATACCGTACGAGGAGCAGCTAAAAAATTTGGTGTATCAAAAAGTACGGTACATAAAGATATTGCATCTAGACTGTTGAAGATTAATTATTCTTTGGCAATGGAGGTTAGGAAGGTTTTAGATGAAAATAAGGCGGAAAGACATATTAGAGGTGGTATGGCTACAAAACTTAAATATAGCCACCTTCATGAAGAAGAAAAAAAGAATGCATAGATTTTTATGGGCGATTATCAATCGCCTGTTTTTTTATTCAGTAGGAAAGTTCTCTGTAGCGAGTCTGAAAAAAAGAATTGCACACAATTTTTGCCAAAATTGGCGCACGAACAATTTAACGTGGATTTTGCAATATATTTTAACAGTTTGACATAAGAAAATGACCACAATTGTTTTTTCATTCTAAATTCAAAATTAAATTATTTTTTTATAGAAAATGCTGAAAGTATTGATATTATAATAAATTTGAATATTAAAAAAATAATAGTTACAAAATGTTATAAAAATGTAATGAAAACGACATAATTTGTGTATAACCTTTAAACTCTTAGAACAATAAGAGTTTACTAAAAAGTGGTGGAAAAAGCTGGCTTTGACAACCCATTTTGCCTGTGCTA
>CANRGN010000009.1 GCA_947630235.1 uncultured Clostridia bacterium | reverse complement strand
GTTAAAATATAATTACTTGGACTTTGAATTTCTGATAAAGTATATACTTTATCCACATATAATCCACTAATTGTGATATTTCCATTTTCATCTGTTATACCAGTTCTTGTTAAATCTCCATCTGTTACTTTATAAGCAGCGCCTTGTACTTTTCTTTCTGTTACTTTTTTGAATTTTGTTAGATTAATATCATACTTTTTAGCAATCATTATACCTAAACGATTTACTTCTGTTTGAGTTTTTAATTTTCCATCCTCTGTATCTAAACAGAAATAAACAGCATGTGTACTATATGCAACTTCATTATATTTTATATCCTTAGGTACTTCTATTTCATAAGAAAATGTAAATTTATCGTTTTTTTGTAAAGTACGTTTTTGTAAATCAATTGCATAATTTTTTATATTTTTCCAATCACTAACGTCTTCTTTCTTTTTCCAATTATTATCTTCATCAGCAAGATTATTTGTTACCTTTTCTTTATCTGAATAATAAACTGTTGCTATATCCTTTAACCCATCAGGAAGTGTGATTCCACTATCTTTCATTGTTACTGAATAAGTAGAATTTAAAGAAGAACCATTTATTTGATAAGTATTTCCCTTAAAAGGGATCTTTCCTATAATCAAAGGCTCACTAATTGTACCAGAATAGTTGTTAGTAATAGTTATATTTATTTTTGCTGTTCTATCATCGCTAGATTTATCTAAAATTGCTATTTGAGGAGATACTACTTCAGATTCTTTATCATCAAAATTACTTAAAGTTTGAGAAGTAAGCAATGATGATGGAGCTATAATTTGCAAAGAAACAGATTTTGTAAAAACATATTCATCCTTATTAGAATTTCCATTCATATCTAGCTCATCAGCTGTTCTAACACTAGTTCTATAATTTGGACATTCTTCATTTATAGCATATAATTTAACTGTATCAGTTTTTGTAGGCTCTCTAGGATCTGCTGTTAAATCTGCATTTATTGTTAATTTATAAATATCCTCTTTTTCATTACTAGTAAATACTTTTATATATTGTTTTCCATTTTCTTCATAAGTTTCGTAAGAAGAAACTTTTACCTGTTCATTATTTGATTTTATACTTTCAATATCTACTGCTAAAATATCCTTAGGAAGCTCTATTAAAAATTCTCCATTTTTCCACTTCTCTTCGTTAAAATAATTTGCTTGTGTAGTAATTTCCATAACTACTCTTTTGGTTTCTTGATTTGATATAATATTAGGATTTATAAAAAATGTAGCAGTAGAAACCGGTGCTTCATAATAAGCTTTATTGTTTTTATCAGTTTTCGTTTTTGTTCTTTGTTGAACGTTTTCGCCTTCTTCAATATCTGTATTAGGAATATTTTCTTCTAGCTCACTATCAGGAACTTTTTCTTCTGCATTTCTATCAGTAAATAAACCACCTGTTAAATAACTATAAATATAATTAAATTTTTCAAAATCTTCATATTTAATCTTATCTGTTAATAATTCATCATCTATAGTTTTTATTTGATAAACATATAAATAAGAATTTTCATTAGCAACACTAGTTTCAACTTTAATTGATTTTACTGGTGTTGGTAGCTCATAAGGTGAACTAGAATTATATTTATTCCAATCACTTTTTGTAAATGTTTTTATTAAATTTCCATTTTCACCATCATATAATTTTACCCATCCATTTTCTTCTAAAAGACCATCTAAACTAGAAAAATAAATAGCTCTTGTATTTATATATTCTTTCATTGATGTAGAATTATTTTCTGACTCATAAAATTTATCTTCTCCATTTTCTTGTAAATAAATACCATTTTGATTCTCAGTAGTATTACCAGTAAAAGCTTTCCACTCAACTACATATTCATCAACTTCCTCCTCATCTTGTCCAATTTTATTATATATTTTTAAAGGCAATTTTTTTGAAATTACATATTGATAAGACTTAGTGTCAATATTATAAGAATACTTTCCTACATAAACATTAAAACTTGGAGAATAAGTAACAGGTCTAGCAGGTTCAGTAGGTCCAGCAACTGGAATTTCTCTCCATATATGAGTATAAGTTTTACTTGCGCTAGATACATAAGGATTAACATTCTCAAACTCTTTACTTGTATTATTATATCCATAATAATATCCAACAGTTGGCACTACAAGGCTAATTGATTCATTTTCTTCTATTCCTTCATATGCTTCTAAAGGATATTTTACTTGTATTGAATAAATGTTGCTTCTTGAAACACTGCCTACAATAGTTTTTTCATCATCAGCAAGAGAAGCTTGTCTTGTTATCGTTAATTTTCCTGTTTCATCATTATATTCTGAAGAACAATTTTGAGTTGTTACAATTACTGAATCAGGTTCATATCCATTAAGCAATGGTATAGTAACTTCTGTAACTTGTTTTTGAATCAATAATTCTTCAGCAGTTTCCCTATACCCTACATTAAAACTAAGTGTAATATCATCAGTTCCTATTACTCCATCAATATTATGACTTGTTGTAATGCTACTACTATTATAAACAGCTGTAGAAGTAATACCATGCCAATCAACTGTTAAATTTATTGTTTTGTTTATATCCTTTTTTTCTCCACTCTCACTTGAAACCCAAGTTCCAGTAAGAGTAACTGTATTATCCTCTACACTATAATTTCCAATATTATTACCAATATTTGCAGATATTTTTCCACTAAATAATTTTTGAGTACCATTATTTAAATCCTTAAGATCAAATTCAGTAATATTTTTACCAATATAATCTTGTTCCAAAACCTCATCTTTAACTAAAGTAGTTGATAATATAAAGTTTTTTCCATTAATCTTAATCTTTCCATCCTTTAGTTGACCATCTGTTAAAACATTAATATCAAAATACAAATTAGCAGTTTTATCTAAACGATTACAAGTTCCATTATACTTTTCAGCATACCCATCTCCATCAAGATCTCTTGTAAAAAATGCATTAAAAGTAACAAATTCACAATCTTTAATCTTTGCATCTTCATCAGTAACTTCTTTATACGACTTATATCGATTAATCTCATTACTTAAAAAAGCTTCAGAACCAGTATTATTAGGAGTAATCAACAATTTCCCCAAAACTATACTAACCAAAACTACAAGCAAAATAAATATAGAAATTATAACTTTTCTCATTAGTACACCTCCTCAATTTCTTTTATTTGTACATATCCTTCAGATTTAATTTGTCCACAAATATACACGAATTTAAACTCATTTCTTAAAATTTTATCAGCAATATCATCAAATGTCTTAAATTCAATAACTGTTTTGTCACACAACTTAACATTCATTTTTATAACAGCTTTATGCGTCAAATTTTTTCCATAAATGAACTTAAATTTATCTATTTCCAAGCTTTTTTCCTTTTTAAAGTTTAATTTTTTTAACTTTTTAATCTATTTAAAATAATTGCATCCTTTCCAACTCCAACAAAAAATATTCCATTTTTTACTAAAATTACAGTTCCCGCATATTTTTTCTGCAATTTTTCTATTTCATTTGTAAATTTCATAATATATTCCCTTTCTTAAATTTTTACTGTATTTTATATTTAAATGTGCAATTTATAATTGTGCATATGATTTTTTGAAATTTTATTTATATATTTTTAAAATAATTTTGTAATTTATAATTTAACAATTTTTTACCATTTCGGGCTTAGATTATATATGTTCGAAACCTACTTATATATAATCTAATGATTCATTTTTACCTAAATTAGGAAGGAATAACTCTCTTTAATATCTAATATTCTACTGTATAGATTCCGTAAAACCTACAATCGGAGATAATATTAGAGTACGCCCTGAACCCCACGTTGTTGTTACTGTTGTTAGGATTGTTGTTGTTGCGGTTGCTTGCGTTGGTCGTGGTATTGTTGTAATTGCCCACACGATACCTGCGGTTGTTAGAGCCGTTGGCCTTTGAATTATCCCTAATTTATATTTTTATAATATAAATTCAAAGTTAATATGTTATATTTAATTCTGAATATTTATTTAAAATTTTAAAAAACTATTTTTTTCCCTAAAACTACTACGAGCTCGTCCTAATTTATCGCCTTCAGCATTCAGTACTACAATAAAATAATAATTTTTGTCAAAATTACTATTTTATGTAAAAGTACGCCCTAGCACCTAGGAAAACGTTGTAAGTGTTGTTAGGATCGGTGTCGTAGTGGTCGCTTGCGTAGGTCGTGTCATAGTTGTAAAAGCCCCCACGACACCTGCGGCCGCTGTCGCCGTGGGCCTCTAAGGTCCATTCATAAACATTTCCTGCTAAATCATATATATTGTTTGCTTTTGTATATTCTGCACTTCCAGCTGGTATTATAATTGAACTATTACTAGACTTTGTTGTTTCTGATCCACTTGTATTTTTATAAGTAAATGTTGAATCTTTATAATTTCCCCAGGCTTTTGAACCATCATGAGTAGATATATCTGAATAGCTTTTATTTTCAGAATCCACTAACCACTGTAATGTCTCATCCCATAAACATCCCCATATCATGTTCGCTTTTACATTATCATTTGCTCCTAAATATTTCATTTTTGAATACCAAGTATACCAATTTTGTTTTGTTAAATTTGTCTTCATTCTTTGCACTACTGGTATACTTGATAAATTTCCTGTTTCATATCTACCTATATAAAATCCACCATATTTTTTTATTGATTCAATTGTTGAATCAAATTCTGATTGTAATTCTTGATATAATCTATCTCTTGTCATACCTGTCAAATTGTACATTGCAAAAGAAGATTCTTTATCATAATAACTTACTACTGCTGGTTCATAATTACTATTGGTATAAGGACTTCTGCTTTCATTAGAATATGTATATAATTTTGCTTTTTTTCTTCCACTAGAATCTGTTTCATATATTCTTTCAGGATTTGAAACTGGTACCCATACCCATTGATTTCTTTCTATTGATTCATCCCATGAATTTTCATCAGTTACCTCATCTTCTCCTTCATATATTACAAATCCGGTTTTCACTGTATTTTCATTAGTTGCTTTTGATGCAACATACCCAATTGGCACTGGAACTTTTACTCCTTCAGAATCTGTTTCAATCTTCACTTTTGTCAAATCCCATCCTTCAGTTGAAACATCACTCTCTTTCTCTTCTTCACCCTCTCCACTTTCTTCATCACCATTTGCAATATCACTTTCCATTACTTCTATCTCACCATCATCATCAGAAGCAATACTATCATACTCTCCCAAATAATTTGCATCACTTGAATATGAATAACTGGTTTTAAAAATCACAACAAATACTATAGCCATTATTGTTAACACAAAACCTATTCCCACAATAATTCGAGATCTATTCATATTGTTCATAAAACAACCTCCCTTTCATCAATATTTTATTTTAATCTAATTTCTTAATATATTTTCACATGCCAAATAGACTAGACAATCATTTGCCTAATCATAACCATCTATTCTATTTTCATTTTCTAATTTCCAGTAGTTATTTAAATTATTTTTTCCGCTTTTAAGGAATCTCTCTGTAATATCAATGGTTCTAGTCATTTTTCTCTCCATTATTTCTCGCTTCCTTTTTCATGATTTACATAAATGCTAATTATATAATTTACTAACATAACAAAAAATCTTTTTTTCTAACTTCTTTTTCCTCAATTTCCATAAATAAATTTATTTGTTAATGATAAAATAAAAATATCCAATTTTGCCAATTCCTATTTTTTAATTTCTACTCATCCAAATATTGACATTTATAAAAATTTTTATTTTTACTTTATAATCTTTAAAAAAATTTCTACATACTAATTAAATTATACAAAACACAATATTTTTGTAAATCCCCCAAAAGCCTCAAAACTCACACCCCATTACGGAAGCTTTTTTCCAGTCATTATATTAAATTTACATTTCATTTTCATCTACCTCCACCAATAACTTTCTCCAATAACTTACATATTTTCTTAAAATATAAAAAACCCTAGAAAAAAACTCTAGGGTTTTCAATATTCTAAGGCAATTAATAATTGCCAAATTTTTTTAATTTAATGTTTCTAAACTTTTACATTATCTTAATTTTTCTATTTCTTCTTTTGTTAATTCTGTAACTTTCATTATAGTTTCAATATCTAAATTTAACTCAAGCATTTTTTTAGCTGTTTCTTTTTTAGTTTCTTCAATTCCTTTTCTAATTCCTTCATTATGAGATGAATTATAATCAAGTATATGCTTCTCTCTTAATTCTGCTAAATATTCTTCTCTTTCATTTTGACTTATTTCATCTAATACTTCTTTGGCTTCTTTTATTGCTTTATTATCTTCCATTTCCCTTACCTCCATCTCTTCTGGAGTTAATAAAAATTTTATCCATAATTCTAAACTTTTATTTTCATATTTGTTGCCTTTTTTTATTAACTTATTTAATTTTGGTAATTCAATTATATGTAATTCAAATACATCTGTCAATAATATTTTTGGGAAATCCTCTTCTCGTATTTGCCATTTTGTATGATATTTTGGAATTAATTCTAAGTTATCTATTTCAAAATCTGCTATAAAAATTACTATCGTCTTTTTTAAATTATCATATTCTTCGCCTTTTTGTATTTCTTTATTATATGCTTTACCCCAATAAAACATTAATCTTTTAAATATATTAAAATAATTTACTACTTGCATTTCAATATTTACCACTATATTATTATTTATTGTAGCTTTTATATCTAAAATTCCAAGTTTATCTGAAAATACATCTCTTTCTAATATTCTATTTTCATCTAAATTAATTTTTTCTATTGGTAAATTCAATATAGCATTTAATAATCCCATCGTAATATTTTCATTTCCTATATGACCAAATATTCTTTTAAAAACATAATCATTTGTTGGCACCATCGCTGAACTTATTTTTTTACTTATAAATATCCACCTCCTAGTATATTTTTTATAAAAATGATTTTTTTGGTTAGATTTTAACCTGATTTAAAAATTATTGAAAAAAATTTTTGTTTAGAAACAATAAATTTATTATTATAATAGCATTTTTACAACAGTAAATCAATATATAGTTTAATTTTTTATATCTGATAAAAAATTAAAAAAATTGGGCGATTTCTAACTCGCCCAATTTTTTTGTGTTAATCACTAGATGTCTCTTTTTCTTGTTCTAAATTTTCTTTTGGCATTTGCAATTCCTCTGAAAATTCTAATTTTTTTCATTTTCTATTTGATCTTGTTGTAAAGTTGTTTTTGAATCTGGCTCTTGACTTTCTGTAATTTTTTCTTCATCAACTTGTGAGTCATTTTCTTCGTTTTGGTTTGGCTCTTTTATATCTGGTGTTTCAGGTTCAACCACATCTTCAGAATTGCTTTCCTCTTCTTTTTTATCTGTTTCATTATCATTATATAAAACTTCATCTTTTAAATTGTCATTTAAATTCAAGTTACTATCATATTGAGAATTTTCTTCATTTTCTTTATCAACATCTGTTTCTAAAATTTCATCTTTATTTTGTTCTAGTTCTTCTTTTGAATCTTGAATATCTGTATTTGGTATTTCTTCTGATGTTGGATTTAAAATCTCATCTTTTTCAAGTTCTTCAGTTTCTTGAATTGGTTCTGAATTTAAAGTTTCATCAATTATTTCAAGAGAATCTTGTGGTTCTAATTCAAGTGATGTTGCTTGTGGCTCTTGTGATTCTTGTGGCTCGATAACCTCGATTCCATCTTTTATAACCTTTACATGCTCTACTGTGCAACCAGATGTTTCGGCACCTACACCACATACAGAATTTACTTTATCATGAGCTTCTACTGTTGAATCTTTAATTGAACATTCACCTATTGAAGTACTATTGCAACCACATCCAACTATACCGCCACATCCATTAGAGCTTTCTCCTTCAGATTTTATAGTTGAATTACTTACATCACAATCATATATTTTTTTATTTGATTCTCCTACTATTCCTCCTATAAATCCATTTTTTCCATTAACTGTTATTGTATCTACTGAGCAATCATTTATTTCTACAGCTGAATTAGATTCCATTCCTAATATTCCACCGATAGCATTTACAGAATTTTCTCCAACTAAAGAAATTTTTGTACCATCACTAACTTTATCACTGTTTAAGTTTCCATCTGTAAATCCTACTATACCACCTACATAATAACCACTACTACCATCTGTATTTACAAAGTTATTAGTTATCTCACAATTTGACACAGTAGAATTTTGTATAGTTCTAGTTTTACTTGAACTATTTGAATTACTTGAACTAGAAACATCCATACCTACTATTCCTCCTAAACAAGCTGAAGAATTTGAAGTAATAGATGTATTTGATACATTACAATCATTTATATTTCCACTAGTAAATCCTACTATTCCTCCTACATGATTATAATTTCCATTTTGTAAATTTGAAATCTCATAACCAGTTACAGTTAAATCTGAAAGTTCACTTGCATAATTATTATGTCCTACTATTCCACCAACAGATCCATTACTTGAATCAGATTTTATATAATTTTTATGACCTTCTACATTACAATTTTGAATTTTTCCTTCTGAAAATCCTACTATTCCTCCTGCATACTGCTTTGATGACATATTACAATCAGTTACATTTGAACCTGTTATAGAACTGGTTGTATCATAAGTAAATCCTGCTATTCCTCCAACACAATTACTTGATGAATCAGAAGTAATTGGAGTATTTGTTACAGTACAATTATCAATTTTTCCTGATGTATAACCTATTATTCCTCCTGCATAAGAATTAGAAGTAATTGTTGAATTGGTTACATGAGAATTTTTAATTGAATTGTCATTAATTGATAAAGAAAATCCTATTATTCCTCCTGCTCCATTGTAATTATTAGCATTATTTGTAATTGTACATCCATCAATATTTATATTATCTAATTTTTCAACACCATAACCAATTAACCCACCAACACCTGCTTTTGCTGATATATTACAATTAGAAACATTTATATCTTCTCCTTCTACTATTACATAGTTTTCTTTTCGCGTGCTAGATTCTTGATTAGAATTGTTAAATCCTACAACTCCTCCTGCCATTCCTCCTGAAGTTTTATTTACTAAAATATTTTCTTCTATTGTACATTTATTTAATTTTACATTAACTTTATCAGTTTTATTATTCCAAGCACTTAAGCCTATTCCTGCTCCTATAAAAGATCCTATTTCTGAACAGCTCCTACTTCCTTCTAAAGCTTTAAATTTAGAATTACTTGATGTAGAATTTTCTATAACTATATTTTCTGATGCTACTCCTATAAACCCTCCTATACATCTATTACTACCACCTACTGTATTTGTAAACGTTAAATCTAAATCATATGTATTACAATTGTTAAAATTTATCTTCATTGAAGATGTACCTATAAGTCCACCAATATGATTACTTCCTGAAGTAGCAGTAAAATCTTTTACTGAACAATTATCAAATGAAATTGTATCATTAGAATTTAAATCTCCTATCATTCCACCAATACTACCATTTGAACTAGTATTTAGTTCAGATGTACAATCCATAGTTAATCCATTTATAGTATTATTTTCAAATTTTTCCATTCCTACAGTTGCACCAACCAATCCTCCTTGTGAATAACAATCACCACTAATAGATACATTTTCTATTTTACATTCAGAAAATTTTAATTTTGTATTATTACTTGCAGAAATCATTCCTGCTATTGATGAAGTGGCAGGATAACTTTTATATAAATTTCCTGGATTTTTCTTTATAGTAGTATCTTTTATTTCGCATCCTACAAAATTTCCACCATATCCTACAGCAATCATTCCTGATGTAACTACACCTGAACCTGTAATATTACAATTTTCTACTTTTAAATTTTCATATTCCATTACATTTGATGAATTAGGGTTATATCCCATAATTCCAGATGTAGAAGAATTACTTGTATTTCTTAAATAAGTCATTTCATTAGATATATTTGAATTACTAATAGTTATATTTTTAAAATAAGCATCTTTATTATCTGATGTAGAAGATCCAACTATACCAGATGAATTAGCAACCATTCCTTTAATTTCTGCATTATCTACTATACAATCAGCAATTATTGGTGTATTTGAACTATATCCAATAACACCTGACACTGTATCACCAGTATTATTACCATAATCAGAACTTTGTGATTCTATTTTTATATTACTAACATTAACATTTTTTACTGTAGTTTTATTTAAATTAGCTCCAAGTATACCAGCTACATTTCTTCCTCTACCATAAATCGATGATTTTTTATCTTCATTACCTTGTACATTACAGTTTTCTATAATTATATCTTTAAATGTCATTGCTACTATACCAGCTGTATTTGAATTAGAGTTTGTTATAGATGTTGAATATAAAGTATTTCCTATATTATCACAATTAGTTATTTTTGCTTCTGTATAATAAATCATTGCAATTGTACCAGCTAAATTTCCAGAAAATGCTGTTAGATTACTATTTTTTACATCACAATTATCTATTTTTATAGGATTAGTATTTGATGAACCATTTCCATATCCAGCAATAATTCCTGCAGTATTTGCACACCCATCATTTGGTGCATTATTATATATATCACAATCTTCAACAAAAATATTTGCTAAATCTATACTATTTGAGTTATATGCAATTCCTACAGCACCGCCACAATTTGTATCACTACCTGGATATCCAGAAGCCATATATGTTGATATATCACAAGATTTAACATTACAATCTTTTATATCTATACTTCCTGCATAATATGTTGCACCTACTATTCCTCCACTTCCTCCATATGACCTTGTGATATCTACATTTCTAATTTCACATTCTTCAACATTACAATTACTAATTTTTATAATATCTTTATAATTATTCCCTATATCTCCTCCTCCCAATATTCCTCCAGTCTCTTTATTTTTTGATTCAATTATACATCCTATTACATCACATTTTGATATGATTAATGATTTATCTATTGTATCTCCTAGATTAGTACCATTATGTCTAGTAAAATCGCCTATAATTCCACCAGTTAATCCATAAATTTTATTTCCACCAACAGTTTGTGAAAAATTTGTGTTTTTAGTTTTACAGTTTGTTATCTCAATAGTTTTTACACTAGCAAATCCTATCATTCCACCACTATCACTAGCTGAACCAGTTATATAATTATCACTATTCTCACAATTTTCTATTATTACAAAATTTCCATCAGACATACCAATAATTCCACCGCAATGTGTATCTGATTTAATTATTCCAGTATTTTTACAATTAACAATATGTAAATTATTTTGTGTTTTGTTAGTACTTGAATTATTCATAACATGATTTTTTGCTATTATTCCACCAACAACACCATTAACACCACTTGGATCACTTGATACCATTAATAGATCTCCTTCATTTACACAATTAAAAATTTCCGCATTTCCATTAAAATCAGCCAAGATACCAGATATTGCACCATTATGAGATAATGTTATTTCTCCTTTATTCATACAATTATTTATTTCAATATCTGCAATTACTTGACCCAAAATACCTGAAGCACAATCTAATCCTGGTGAACTACTTGTTATATTTCCTTCATTATAACAATTTTCTATTTTTACTAAGAACATTTCAGTTTGTTTTTCGATTTTTGCTATTAATCCCGCTGCTTTTCCAGAGCCTTGAGCTTTAACTTCTGCATAGTTTTTGCAATCTTTCATTTCTACCTTACAATATGATGTACCTAGCAAACCACCTATATCTCTATTTCCTTGAATATTTCCATTATTTATACAATTTTCAAATAAAGCTTTAGCATTGTTCCATCCAACATTCTCAAAATCTACATTTGTTGATGTTTGCCCTGTTAAGCTATCAACTTTTTCATAAGTATTTCCTGTTTTTGATTCATCTTCTAGTTTGTCATCTCCTATGCTTTCTACATCAACACTTACTTTAAACGAATTGGTTTCTCTATCCCAATATCTTTTTACCATTACTTTTATGTAGCTTTTCATTCTTGCATACCCTGGTGCTGATTCTATCTCTTTAATGTAATATATATCTGTACCAAATTCTTTTATATCTACTGTTGCTATATGTAATTTTCCATCTTTTATTTCGATATTCTCAAATTCTGGAATAACTTTTAAATATGCATCATATACAGAATATTTTGCTCCAGAAAGTAGACCTAGATCTTTAATATCTTGATTTTCTAACACTAAATCATATTTTCCTGAAATTTTTGAATTTCCAATAACTAAAGATATTACATTATTACTCTCTGAATAACCAGCTTTTACTGAATATTCATCATATCCTGTAGATTCAACAAATCCTGCTAAACCACCTATATTGTTTCCATCCCCAGTAATAGATCCATCAAAAGTACAATCCTCAAAACTTACTGAACCTATTGCACATCCTATCATTCCTCCAGCATTATATACTTCTATGCCATTTTTTTTTGCTGAAATTAAGTTTATAGAACTTGTACAATTTTGAAATTTTATTATATTTTTTTCTGCACTATGTCCTACAAATCCACCTACATTGTTATAGTTAGAAACTATATTTCCGTCTATTTTACAATTTTTTATTATACCTTTTTCCATGAAACCTGCAAATCCACCTACACCTATCTTTTTTGATAGTGAAATTTTAGGTTCTTTAGTATTAGAATCTAAATCAATATTAGTAACAGCAATATTTACTTTCTCTAAATTTAAATTCTGAACTATTCCTGAAAAATATCTAAATAATCCTATTTCTGAATATTCAAATTGTCCATTATTTTTAGGAAATATTTTTAAATTTTTTATTGAATGTCCATCACCATCAAATATACCAGTTATCTTTTTGTTTATTGGTTCCCAATTTATTTCACCTAAATCTATATCTGCTACTAATTTATAATTTGCATTCGCTGAATAAGTATATTTTATACCTTCATATTCTATTTCTTCATCTGTTCCAATCTTTTGTAATGCTTCTGCTGTTGCAACTGGAATAAAATTATATCTTGATATATCAAAAGAATAATTTAATGTTTCACATTCAACATTTAATTTATATGTACCATTTTCTTCAATAAGTTTTGTAATATTTACTTCTATAGATTCTTGTTCAGTTAATGTATATCCTGATGGCGTATGTTTTTCTTCTATATAATAAATATCTGTACCTTCACCTAGAGTTGTTATTTGATCAAAGGTTAATTTTCCAGTATTATCTGTAGTAGCTGTTCTTATTACATTTCCGTTTATATCTTTTAATTCAAAAACAGCTCCTTGCAATAACTCTTGTGTATCAGTATCTATTTTATCTATTTTTATAGTATAATTTACTGGTACTTTAGATTTATCAATTTCATCATCTGCTTTAACATTATTAGGTAATATTAAACAAATAATACAAATTATCTTGATAAACAATAATTTTTTGATTTTAGAATTCACTATTTCACCTCCTCTTTTTCAACTCTTCTCTTTTCTGCATAAACTACTATTGTTATTATTACTAATGTAGTCAAAATTGCAAGTATTGATATCTGTTCTTTACCTGTTTTTATTGCAATTACCATTTCTGCTGATCCTACATTATCTGGTGTTAGATCTTTTAATCCTAAATCATTATTATATTCTGTAATCTCAACTTCATTTTTTCTCGAACCTGATGAACTTTCATCTAATATCCATTCAAAGCTTACTTCTAATTCTTGTTTTTCTCCTGGATTTAATAATTTATCTTTTAATACTGTACATCTTAATTTTCTATCATTTAATTCCCAATTTCCATCATCAATATATCTTAAGTCTTTTGGAATGTAATCTGAAATTTCGGTTGCATATCCAGGAACGTTTCCTTTATTTTCGATTAATACTTTATATTTTATTGTTAATGTTGTTTTTGCTATTTCTTTTGATGCTATTTCTAATTTTACTATTTTGTCTTTGTCTTCATATCCTCTTTTTATTTCTGTAGTTCCTTTTCTATTTTCTATTTTTATATTGCTTATGTATTTTGTTATTGATAAATCAAAAAATTTTAAATCTTCTGGCTCATTTGGAGTATTTGGTTCATCTGGTACATTTGGCTCATCCGGTGTATTTGGTTCATCTGGTGTATTTGGCTCATCTGGCTCGTCTGGTGTATCTGGTTCATCTGGTCCGTTTGGTATTTCTGGTATTTCCAATTTTTTATTTACTATTTTTACAATTATTTCTTTTTCTTTAAGTTCAAAACTTACACCTTCGTATTTCTCTTCACAATCTAATGTTATCTCAAATTCTTTTTTATTGTCGTTCCATGTTTTATTAATCGAAAAATCTATTGAACCATCTACTAATGTTTCATAATATGCTCCAGCATCTTCTAAAATTGAATATATATTTTTTCCTTCTTCATTTATGGTTAAAGTTCCCACAACAAAACTTTTTCCATTAACAGTTCCACTTCTTAAATTTCTATCTGGAGATTGTGTAACTGTATAATCAACACCTTTTACTAAATTTCCTTTTTCATCTTCTGTTACAATTTTTAAATTATACTCTTTAGGTTGTTTTGCGTTTTTCATTTTAACTGTTATTACATTATTCTCTTCAAGAATATCAACATTTTCTTTTTCACTTTTATAAACAAAAACTACTTCTGCAGCTTCTTTTTCAAAATTTCCTGTTTTATTAACAGGCTCTTCTCCTAAAGTTGTATATCCATATATATCTTTTCTTTCTAATCGATATTCATCTCCAACTTTTCCTTCAACCTCTTCACTAGGAGCAAGCTCGTTACCATCTTTGTCTACATATTTTGCAATTACTTTGCCTTTAATTAAAGTGTTATTATCAGAAATTCCTATGAGCGTTGATAATTTTGATTTAGCAACTTCTGAATAATTTACAATTTTCGTATAATCATAAATCAGCCAAATAATTGTTGCTATAATCAATACAATCAAAAACATTATTATAGCCAATAACTTGGAATGTTTTCGATTTGCTCTTCCTTTTTCCATTTTTACCTCCCTTAAAATAATATTTAATTTTATTATCTATATACTTATTATTAAAAGCAATATGCTAAAATAGTATATTACAGCTATTTTTATTTAATTTATTACGGAAAAATCGTATTTAAAAATAAAGATTAAATATATTTTTTTAATATCTTTTTAATTACAAAATTAAAATTTTTAGCTAATTACTTAGGGATTCAATATTTTCTAATAATATATAGTTATTATTTGATTTTGATATTATATATCCTTTTGGTACTAATATATCTGTATCCCCTGTTACTATAGTTCCTTCTTCTGTTATACCTATTTCTCCATCGAAGAATTCTAGTTGCCCATTATTATCAATTGCTGTTGTTTTACCAATTATCTTTGGCGTATTTGTATATACTTTATCATTATCTGTTCCTATTATTAATGTTCCATTGTTTTCAATAGCTATTCCTGTATAATTTCTAATTGTACTTTGATTTTGTCCTTCATTTGTATAATCATCTATTTTCAATGTTCCATTATTTGTAAATAATGCTTTAGATTCTGTATATCCATTAATTGAATATCCATTCAAATCTATTGTAACTGATTTTCCTTCTGGTATTGTAATTTCACTTGCTGTTGTTATATCTTTGCATATCTTTACTGTACCATCTAAATTAACTGCTGATTTTATTGCACTTTCTAAATCATTGTAGAATACATTATTAACAGTTGCTACTTGTTCAAACGTTGCTTCGATTCCTAGAACTGCTACAGTTCCATTATTTGAATATATTATTTTGAACATTTCTGGGATTTTAGTTACTGTTCCGCTTGTTGCATATATACTACCTGTTAAAATACCATCATAAAAATTAAATTGTCCTCCATCGTTCTTAACTCCATATGTACTACCTGTTATAGATGGTACTTCTATATCTGGGTAACCACCATCGTTTTCTCCTAAATTAAGTGTTCCTGAAGCAATTAATATACCTGGTCCTGCTGTAGCAGTTATGGTTCCTCCAGTAATATTTGTTGTAACTGATTGAGATGAATTTTCCATTCGAATACCATAATTTTTTCCTGTTATACTTCCACTTGACATATTCAATATTCCATTACGTATTTCTACATCTCCATTAATTATTCCTCGTTCTATATTAACTTCCATTTTATTGTACGAATAAATTGCTTTTTCTGTAGCTGTAACTGTTGCCCCTTCATGTATGTTTACATTTATACAACTTGATATTGCAGTTCCTGAAACATTAAAGTTAACTTCTTCATATACATCAACCATACCACAACTTGATACTGTTCCTATAACACTTCCTCCTTTTAAACTTACAGTTGATGAACTTGTACCTTGAATATTTTTAGTTGTTCCTCCATCTATGCTTATATTTACCTCGGAATTATTTACATAAATACTATAAGAAGAATTATTAAGATTTACATTCTCATCTATATTTACTGCTCCTGATTTTTTCATATAAACACCATAACTATTATTTGATACCATATTCCCCGATAAATTTACAGTTCCACCTTCTGACATATATATACAATATGTTGAAGGTGCACTCTCATAAGACTGAGCACGAGAGCTTTTTTTCGCAGAATTAAAGATTCCTCCACTTATTTCAACAACAGTACCTGGATTTTTTGTATAAATTCCATATATATATTGACTTTGCCAAGTATAATAATGAATTCCATAAAAATCAAATGTTCCTCCTGTAACTGTTATTGTACTTGCATTGTCACTATAAATTATATATGCAAGGCTAGCTTCAATATGTGAAATAGTGCACAACTTTCCACCAGATACTTTGACTTGTCCATTTCCAGTATTATAAATAATTTCATCACCATAATTGTGTTCTATTGTTATGGCTCCTTCTTTCATTTCAAAATTGCCTTCATTTCTAATTGTAGTTTTACCAAAACCATATATTTTTCCTTCTTTTAATTCTGAGCTATCTAATATTTTTAATCCTCCATAATTTGTTAAAAATGTGTTCCAAATATGAAGTTCAATTGAATGACCATTTAAATCCAAATCAAGATTTTTTCCATCACTAATTGTTTGTATTTCTGATGTTGCAATAACTATATCTTTTAATAAAGTTATTGTTCCACTATTATTACTTGAAATAGCATCTTCTAATGTATTATATTTTGTTTCACCAACAGATACAACATCTTCCATTTTTCCTATTTGATAAACTTGATTATTTAAATCATCTATTATTTTAACTATATCATATTTTTCTGGTATTTTATCTATATATCCATTAACTGCTGTAGGGGCTTTAATAATTCCTCCATAATAATTTATCGTTCCGTGTTTTCCTGTATAATTAGATAATCCATATTTACTTGATTCTATTTTAACATTGTTTGTAATATTTTCAGAATCACCAATATTAATAGTTCCTGTTGATGCATTATTTATTCCATTTGCATTCCTACTACTTCCTGTTGATGAAGTAATACTTACATATCCTTTTATATTAATTATTCCTGTTGATGCATTATTTATTCCATAAGAATCACTATCAGTTCTATTTTTACCTATTATCTCTATTCTATTTTGCTCGCTCAAATTTGTTCCATCAATATTAACTTGTCCTGTAGAATTATTTTTTATTCCTGTATTGCTTCCTTTTATTGTTCCACCTGTAATGTTAATTGTTCCACTAGAATTATTTTGCACAGCACTATCTGTATTAGTATAGTTTATTATTCCACCAGATATATTTATTGTTCCTGTTCCAGCATTATATAAATAATTATTAATATTACCTCCAGAAATATCTATAGTTCCATCTAATTTATTGTATACATTATTATTTATTGTTCCATTATTTATATTGATTTTTCCATTTCCAGTGTTAAATACAGAATGCTCATTTCCATTTATAGTTCCAGCTTCAATTGTTACAGTTCCTGTCTCATTCCATATTGCAGAACTATAATTTTGAATTGATTCTAATATACCATTTTTTATAGTTGCACTTCCTGTAGTATTGTATAAAACTCTACTATAGGTTCCATTTGTTTTAAATGTTCCATTAGTACTTATTTCTAATGAGCCTGTATTTGTAAATATACTGTAATAATCACTACTGCTTCCACCTATTGTTAATTCATATGAACCATGTTCTATAGTTGCTTCTCCATTATTTTCTAGTATTATATTTCCACCATTTACAAATGTTCCTTCAATTAAATTTCCTCCTTCATCAGTATGTGATTTGCTATCTGTTATTTTTAATGTTCCATTGTTTACTATAGTTTTATTATTTCCTGCTACTATATTATAACCATTTAAATCTAAAGTAATATTCTTTCCATTAGCTATTTCTAAAGATGGTACTATACCATTTATAGATACATCGTGAATTATTTTTATTGTATCCGTTTCTTGTGTATCTGCAAGTGCTTTTTCTAGTGAACCATAGTTTTTTTGATTAGACTCTACATATGCAACATTTACTTGTTCAAGTGTAGATATTTCTCTTCCAGATCCAACATTATATTTATTTTCTGTTTTATCATCAAATTCACATTCACCTTTATGTATTACGCGTATACAATCTTCTTCTGTTTCTGATGGTATTTTTCCGGTTATTGATTCTTTTACATTTCCTTCTAGAATTCCATCATAGAAATTAAATGTTCCTGTATTATATACACCATTTGTTTTTCCATAAACTAATACATTATAATTTATAGCTCCATCTTTAATACCTAAAGTTAATAAATTTGTACTATAAATGCCTGAATTTCCATTTCCTTTTATAATACCTGATTCTACAGTAACAGTTCCTTGATTATAAATTCCATATCCGCTTCCTGTAATTTTTGTTTCTTCTCCTTTTATTGTTACAACTCCATTTGAACGATTCTGTATTCCATATGTTGAATTATTTGATTGGCCAATAACCTCCCCTCCAGAAATAATAAGTTTTCCATAGTTATCTATTCCAGTTCCATTATTGTTTACTTTTCCTGCTTGCATTTCAACTGTTCCATCTACTTTACTATTATTTATACTTTTTAAATTTGATTTTTCACCTTTTATTAGTATTTTTCCACTTGATTGATTAGATGTTTGACAAGTAATAGTCGAATTATCAATTTCAATAAATCCTGTACTAACATTTTTTAAACTATAACTACTTATAGATATAGTTGAATTGCGAATTATCATCTTTCCTGAAGAATCGTTATGACTTTCATAATATGAGCTAATTGTGCTATTTTCTATTATCATAGTTCCATCTTGATTATTTAAAACTCCATATACATTTCCATTATATGAAATGTTACTATTTTTTATAACAGCTGAATATGTTGTATTTTCTCCTTCAATTTTATCTTTTCCTAAATTTACAATTGGATAATATCCATTTCCTGAAATATTTATATTATCTATATTCAATGTTCCTGATTGTTCATTATATATATCATATACATACATATACTTACTATTAGAATATGCATAATATTTACTATTTTTTATATTAAGTATTCCGTAATTTTCAATTAACTTTCTTAAATTACTACTTGTTCCTACTGAAGATAAGTAACTAATTGAAATATTATCTAAGCTCATTTGCGCATTTTCATTATTTTTTAATAATAAACCACCATTAGCACTAATGTTTCCATATTTTATTTCTTCTTCACTTACATTCTGAACATTTTCATTTATAAAATTAATGTTTCCTTTATTTTCAAAATTTAGTTGATTAAATAAATACATAGTTTTTTCATTAAATTTTATCGTAATTTCTTGATTTTCATCTATTGTTATAGCTCTATACACCCAAGGACTATCAATTAATTCTATTGTAGATTTATTTGTTTTTCTACAAGCTTTAATTGCTGAATCTAAAGTTATGAAGTGATAATATCCATTTTCTTTTTTGTAGTATGATTGATCTAACATACTTACATCTGGATTTTCTGATTCAGATATTTTTGCTACAAAATATGTTGGTATTCCCAAAGTTACATATTGTAATTCATCTTCTTTTATTTCTTTTACTAGTTCACTTTGCTCTGGAATTTCTGTTACCATACCATATATTACACTATTTTCTTTTCCTATCAGCTTTCCATCGTAGAAATTAAATGTTCCAAGCTCATTTGTTACCGCTTTTGAACCTGCGCTTTTTATTATTGGGTATTCAGTGCTTATGTTATCATCTTTTAAACCTAGTGTTATTTTAGAATCTTTATCACCACTATTTGCTAATGCTGTATTTTCAGATGTTGTTTCTAAAATTCCACCTGTTATTGTAACATTACCTTTATTTTGATTATATATAGCATTTGATGGTCCAGTTATAGTTCCTCCTGCCATCACAATTATTCCTTTAGAACTACTACCACTATTACTATTTATAACTGTTGAATAATCTTCACTATATGTTTTTAATTTACCTCCATTTATTTCTATTGTACCAGATTTATAATTACGTAAAGAATAATTTTTGACATAAATATTTCCATTATTGAAAATAATTTTACCATCATTTTCATTATTTAAACCATAAGATACATTAGGTACCCCTGAAGAATTAACTGATGTAATCTCAATATTATTAATTTTTATAGTTCCTTTACCATTATTGAAAACACCATATGATGCTGATGTAATAATAACATTCTCAATATTAATTGTTCCTAACTTATAATTATATATTGCATATGACCCTGCTGAAACATTTCCTCCATTTATTGTTATTTTACTATTATCACTATCATTATATAATCCATAATTCTTTCCATAAATAGTTCCTGCATCAATTATAGTATTACCACTATTATTTGTAGATACACCAGTATAACCACTTATATTTACATCATTTCCTAAAACATTTAAAATTCCATCACTCCATACACAAGCATAATTTGACGAATATAAATTTCCTTCTTTTATTTTTGACTGCCCTTTATTCAAAACACTATGATAATATGTATCTATTTTTCCTCCATTCATTTCTACATACGCTAAAGTGTTACTTTTTCCATTATATATACCTGCACTATAATCTTTAGTTGCTTTTATACTTCCACCATTTATATATAATTTACCTTCATTTTGTATAGCTGAAGTGTATCCATCAACTGAACTTGTTCCTTGCTTTGTACATTCGTATATTCCAGATGATATTGTCAATTCTCCTTCAACATTTGATTTTGTTAAATCTACTTCTTGTGTTGTTTCACTAGATATACCATTTAATATAGCTGTGTTAGTTGAGCCTGTTATTATTCCAACACCTTTTTTACTAGTTCTTATAGAAAAAGTATAATAGTCTGGTCCATAATTTTGTCCTGAATATAACCTAATTTTATGTTTACCCGGGCTTAACTTATCAAGTTGAATTGTTGCTTCAGATGTAGAAGAATGATTTACAAGATTATATATGTTTTCTTCATCTAAATAAACATTGCAAAATCTATTCATATATTCCCCTTCAATATAAAGCTCGTATTTTTCTTCCTCTTCAATTGTAAATTCAAAGTTAACATCTTTTGAATAAGTTATATTTGTTCCACTTGATTTTCCTATTATAATATTAGCACTTGATGCTTTTATACTATATAAATAATCTACATTTGAAGCACTACTATCATATATCTCAAGCTTACCATAATTTTCTAAAACATAATCATTTGCTGTTGTTGTAAATGTATGCCCATTTAAATCTAGTTTTATATTTTTTGTATTATCAACAACAACCTTATGCTCTGTATCTTTTGCTAAATCTTTTTCTATTGATATTTCTACTTGAGTATTTGAATCTCCTATTACATTATTTGCATCTTCAATTGCATCTTCTAATAGCATATATCTCTTTTTACCTATTACAGCTTCTATTCCAGATACTATAGCTAGTGTTGATTCTTCCTTTTTAGTCTCTTCATTTGTTATTACTGTTGGGTCATACAATGTTGGTGTATCATTTATTCTTTGTGCTAAAAATGCCCCTTCTCCACCTATTATTTTTCCATCATAGAAATTAAATACTCCTTCTGGAAAATAATATTGTTCTGTTAATTCATCATAAACTTTTTCTGCATTATAATCTATTTCTTTTTGTATACCATATGTTAGTCCTTCTACTATTGGAGAAAATATACTAGGACTTCCTTCATCATCTTCTCCTAAAGTTAGCTCTCCTTCTTTTGAAATGTAAATTCCTATTCCAAACGGACTTGCTACAGTTCCTTTTTTTAATTTATTTTTATCTACTATTCTTAAATCTCCATCAACTGTAAATGTTGGTTTTGCCTCTTGATTTTTTACATAATAACTATTTAAATTTATTGTATAATCTCTTCCACTTTGAATTGTATTTGCCTCATTATATATATTATGTATTATTTCTATTTTAACATTTCCTATCTGTGCTGCTGAATCTGATGCTTTTAAGGCTAATTCTAAAGTTTCATATTCTTCTCCTATTAAATATTCAAACCCTTCAGGCGCTTCAACTATTTTTGCTACATTAAATCCTTTTATATTTGTGATTTCTACTGTATCTTCACTTATGTTTCCTGCTAAATCTTTTAGATACATTTTGTATGTTCCATTTTCATATATTTCAGAAAAAGTCAGCTTTGTATCTAATGTGCTTTCACATGTATATTTTTGTGGTTCAGCATATCCTTCTTTTATTATTCCATATTCCACTATTCCTGAAAGCTTATCTGTAGCTTCTATTTTTATTATTGATTGATCATTTTTTTCTTCTTTTACTGCACTTATTGTTTTATTTTCAAATTTTGGACTTATTTTATCTATATTATCGATATCATGATCTACTTCTTCACTTTTATTAGTTTTTCTTACTAATCTTGCATGAATTTCACAATTTTCACTTATAGTAAACTTATCTTTATATTCCTTCCAATCTTTATCTTCATTTATTCTGTATTCTATACTATATTTTGGCTCTGGTGATATTATAGTTACAGTTACATCTTGGTTTGTCCATTCTGTTGGTGTGTGCTCAATTGTTGGTTTGGTAATTGGAGTTGACGGATCTATAATTTTATCATAAGTTACTATTAGCTCGAGAATATCGTCCTCTAATATTTCTCCTGTTAATGTACTTTCAGCTTCATCTATTTCATATCCATCAGGTATTTCATTATCTATTGTAACTGTATTTCCAATTCTACCTTCTTTTTCTTCTACAGTTTCTTCATATGTACCATCTTCTTTTTCAGTACGTATAATGATTTTATATTTATTATTAGGATTCCTTTTTACCATAATTTCATATGGAATTTCTGATCTATTTCCTGATTCTCCATAACTATATGCAGAAATTTTGTACACTCCATTATTTGGTAGCTCTATTATTTTTCCACTTTCAATTTCTGTATATTTTTTATCTTCTGTTCCTTCAATTTTATATTTTGTTTTAGTAACATTTTCATCTTGCTCTGTTATTTTTACTTGTATTGTATCTTCATATGCATCAATTTTGTCAAAAAATGTTCCACCAACAACTTCTATTTTAGGCTCTTTAACATGATTAAATTCTGGTATGTCTAGCTCTTCATATAAAATATATTTTATAAAGATATTAACATCTTCTTGATTTATTACTTTGTCAATATTCATGTCTGCTGACAATTTTTCTATATTATTAAATTCGTATTTTTCATAATCTACAATATTTCTTATTGTATTAGTAAGATCTATATGGTCTGACTCACCATCACCATTTATATCTCCTAATACGCTCACATCATATGCATTATCTTGGTCTGAAATTACCATACCAGACTTTACTAGTCCATCTATAACTTTTTCATTTGAATTTTTTTCATATATTTCTATTTCTTTATTAAATTTATCTGTAATATCTTGTATATCAGTAAGAGGAGCTATTCTTGATATACTTTCATCTGTTACTAAATATTTTTCACTATTTAACCATTGCTCCTTATAATCTAATTTATCAATAAGATCTGTTATTTCACTACTATGAGCAAAACTCGTAACTCCTAGCATTACTAATCCTATTACTATAACTGATATTACAAATATTATTCCACTCTTTATAGATTTTTTTCTTCGAGTTACTTTTAAGCAATTATTTAATTCTTCATTTTCTCTAAAATCTTTATTCTTTAAAACAACAAACACATTTAATAAAATTGTAAATATTACCAATATTTTAGAAAAAAATAAAATTGAATCTCCAGTTTTTATTGAAAATATCGAATCAAATTTTGGTTCTTCTGGCTCTTGTGGCATATTTAAATTTTCAGTTACTGCTGAAATTTCTGGATCTTTTTGAGTATTTGAATTTTCTAATACTACTGGAATTTCTGACATATTTGTTTTTTCTTGCTCTACTGGTTTTTCTAGCTCTGCAGGTATTTCAGGATTTTCTTGCATATTTGGTTTTTCTGGATCTACAGGTGTTTCTGGTGTTTCTGGCATATTTGGTTTTTCTGGCTCTAAAGGTGTTTCTGGTGTTTCTGGTGTATTTGGTTTTTCTGAATCTACAGGTGTCTCTGGAATTTCTGGTGTATTTGGTTTTTCTGGCTCTACAGGTGTCTCTGGAGTCTCTGATGTATTTGGGTTCTCTGGATCTACAGGTGTTTCTGGTGTATTTGGGTTCTCTGGATCTACAGGGGTTTCTGGTGTATTTGGGTTGTCTGGTTCTTCAGATGGTTCTGGATTTTCTGGCTCTTCATATATTTCAATTATAGCTTTTCTATCATCTTCATCTACAGACACCTCTCCTTCACTTGATCTTAGATTGGTAAAGGTAACTTCTGTTATTTGCGGTTTTATGTTATCTTTTAGTTTTAATGTTAGCTCTAAAATATTTTGATTTTCAGTTATACCCTGCTCCATAGTATATATTACGAATTTACCATATCTTTTATGATTTTTATCTTGATTTTGCTCAAAATACCATTGATTATTCCCTTTAATTAAAACTTCATCAAATAAAGCTTCGTCATATTGTAAATAACCTACAACATTATTTAATCCGATTTTCTTCCATTTTTATATTTTGTAAATCTACTTTAATTGTTAGTGTACTTCCTGCTAATACCTTTTGATAATCTGGTGTAACAACAAAATCAAAATTCAAATCTTTATATTCTGAAAAAAATCTTGATTGAATAATATTATCTTTTTCAGTATTAATTTTTTCATTAAAACATATTCCTAACAGTATTACTATACTTATTATTATATCTAAAATGATAAGCCCTTTCTTTTTCATGAGCTCCTCCTACTTTATTTAATTATTACGAAAATTTCTTGTATAATTATTTTTAATATATTTCCTTATATACCTTAAATATTTATAAAGGCGATTATAAATCGCCCTTTTATTTTCCTTTTTTATCTTTATTCTCATAAAATAATCATTATTTTAATTATCTATATACTTATTATTTTTAGCAATATATTAAAATAGTATATTACAAGCATATTTAACATAACTTATTACGGAAAAAATCATTTTATTATAAAAAATTTAAATATATTTTTTTTATATCTTTTTAAATACATAATTAACAAATTTAACTAATTTCTTGGGGATTCCATAATTGTAATTTCATTTATTATGGTATAGAATTATTTGATTTTAAATTATAATAATGAAAAAAAGAATGAAAAACTCATTCTCTTCTAAAAATAAAATTTAACTGTAGCCACTTGCTCAAATTGAACGAGCACCCTACTGATTACAAGTCAGTTGCTGTACCAGCTAAGCTAAAGTGGCAATATTTGATTTGGTGACCCCTACGGGAATCGAACCCATGTCTCCGCCGTGAAAGGGCGATGTCTTAACCGCTTGACCAAGGGGCCATGGTGAGCTATCCGCGATTCGAACGCGGGACAACTTGATTAAAAGTCAAGTGCTCTACCATCTGAGCTAATAGCCCATTTCAAATATTACAGTTTTCACACTGCTTATATATATTACTATGTTTTTACTGATTTGTCAACTTTTTTTACTTCAACTATTGAAAAAAATTTTATTCAACCCATCTTATTTTAGTTTTACAAAGTATATTTTACTTTTACAATTCAACAATAATTTTTAAAAATTAAAAAATTTTAATTTTTGAGTAATAGTAGATAATTTATTATGTTGAAATTTAAAAATATATTACAAAGTTTTCGTTAAACTGTTGATACTCTAATTTTAACAAAAAATTACGTGCAACACTATTGTTTTTGCTACAAATACGCCTCTTAGAAATTTCATCATAGTTTTATGATTTGAAAAAAAAAAAATGAGTAAAAAATTTTACTCATTTTTCAAAGAGAATTTCTTCTCTTTATTTTTGGAGCCACTTGCCCGAATCGAACGGGCGACCTACTGATTACAAGTCAGTTGCTCTACCAGCTGAGCTAAAGTGGCAATATTTGAACTGGTGACCCCTACGGGAATCGAACCCATGTCTCCGCCGTGAAAGGGCGATGTCTTAACCGCTTGACCAAGGGGCCATGGTGAGCTATCCGCGATTCGAACGCGGGACAACTTGATTAAAAGTCAAGTGCTCTACCATCTGAGCTAATAGCCCATTTCAAATATTGAAGCAGTTCATCATCAACTGCTTCTATATAATACACTTTTTTTTATCGTTTGTCAACCCCTTTTTTAAATTTTTTTATTTTTTCCTACAATTTTTTAAGTTTACAAATCACATTTTTGTAAAATACGAAAAATAATTTTGAATACTAAATTGCTTATTTAATTAATAAAAAAATACCTTATTTGCAAAAAATTTCAACTAATAAGATATTTTTTGTGCCTTTTATTTTAATCTCTTTTTAAATATAAAAACTATAGTTTCATACCTAAACTTACCCAAAATCTTTTTAGAAATTTCATTAGCAACAATTGATTTATAACGAAAAGTTCCACGTAAAAAAAATCTAAAATTTTCATTAAATGAAAATTTTAGATTTTTTAATTCATATTTATTTTACATCAGCTAAATTTAATATTTCTTTTTTCAAAAGTTCTACTTTCTTTTCAGAATCTTCGAAACTCTTTCCTTTTACTCCCATATAAAATTTAACTTTTGGTTCTGTTCCTGATGGTCTTACGCAACACCATGCATCATTATCTAATTCAAAATAAATAACATTAGATTCTGGTAATCCTGTTGGTTTTACTTTTTCTGTTTTTAAATCTTTAATTGTATTTAATTTGTAATCTCTAACTTTGTTAACTTTATATTCTCCAAGTTGCCTTGGTGGATTTCTTCTTATTTTTTCCATTATTTCTTTTATTTTTTCAGCTCCATCAGCACCTTTTAAAGTTATTGTTGTTATATCTTCTTTATAAAAGCCATATTTTTTGTATATATTTATCATTTGATCCCATAAAGTCAAACCTTGTTTTTTGTAATATGCCGCAGCTTCGCATAACATCATTACTGCTACAATTGCATCTTTATCTCTAGCATGAGTTCCAACTAAACATCCATAACTTTCTTCAAATCCAAATAAATATTCATTACTTCCTGTTGATTCAAACTTTCTAATTTGTTCACCTATATATTTAAATCCTGTTAATACCTCTATAAATTTTATTTTATATTCTTTTGATATAGCTTGAGCTAAATTAGAAGACACTATTGTGGTTATTAAAGCGCCATTTTTTGGTAATATATCTTTCTCTTTCTTTTGAGATAATATATATTCTGCAATTAATAATCCAGACATATTTCCTGTATATGGCATATAATTTCCAGTTTTTGAATCTTTTGCAAAAACCCCTAATCTATCAGCATCTGGATCTGTTGCTAAAACTATGTCAGCATCAACTTTCTTTGCTAATTCTAAAGCTAATACAAAAGCATTTTTATCTTCTGGATTTGGATATTCTACTGTTGGGAAATTACCATTTGGTAACTCTTGCTGTGGTACTACAAATACATTTTTAAATCCTAACTCATCTAATATTTTTTGAACTGGTATATTTCCTGTTCCATGTAATGGTGTATAAACAATTTTTAAATCATTTGCCATTTCTTTAATAACTTCTGGATTTAAAACTTGTTTTTTAAGTTCGTTCATATACAATTTATCCATAGCAGAGCCAATTACATTATATAATTTTTTATTTAAAGCTTCTGATTTACTTATATTTTTTACATTAGCATAATTTTTTATTTTATTTACTTCTTCAATTATCTTTTTATCATGTGGAGAAACTATTTGTGCTCCATCCTCCCAATAAACCTTATATCCGTTATATTCTGGAGGATTGTGGCTAGCTGTTATCATAATTCCAGCTATACAGCCTAATTCTCTTACAGCAAAAGATAATTCTGGAACAGGCCTTAAACTGTCAAATATATATGTTTTAATTCCATTTGCATTTAGGCATAGTGCTGTTTCTTCACTAAATTCTACGGATTTATTTCTTGAATCATAAGCAATTACTACACCTCTATCTTCTGCACTTTGACTTAAAATGTAATTAGCTAAACCTTGAGTTGCTTTTGTTACAGTATATTTGTTCATTCTATTTGAACCATTTCCCATAACACCTCTCATGCCAGCTGTTCCAAATTCTAAATCTTTATAAAATCTATCTTTTATTTCTACATCATTTCCTGAAATTCTTAATAATTCTTCTCTTGTTTCTTCATCAAATACTAAATTTGTGCACCAATCGTTATATCTACTCATGTATTCAACTTTTGCAAAATAATCTCTATATAATTTTCTAGCAGTTTCAGGACTATCAGATCCTTCTGCATTTTTTACTGGTGCAAATTCCTCTTCTCTTTTAACTCTTAATACTAATACATCATCAAGCATTTCGAAAGAATCAAATATAAACATTTCAAATTTATATGCATTTGGTTTTTCTGGAATAACTAATTTTCCATCTTTATTTATGTATTTAGCCTTTTTGAATGCTGTATGATATGGAAGTTTTAAATTAGAAACTCTTTCTAGAGCTTTTATATTATATAAATGAAATACTGCATTTAAATCTCCATACACTAATGATCCGTAATTATCCCTCATATTAGCCATTTCTTCAGAAATTTCGGTATATTCTACAACACCTATTTTTTTATTTTTTCTACAGAAAACTCCAACTCTTTCTTTTGGATCTGTTTTTTCAACTGATTTAACAGCTCCCATAACATTATTTTCAATAGACATTCCTAATAATAAAGGATCTACTAATTTTGCTAAAACATTATCTACACCACTTATAAATACCCATTCTATTCCTTCTGATTTCATTTCATCAATAATTTTGCATTTATCCATTGACTCTAAAGTTCCACCATGACCATTTGATGCTTCTTTTACCATTCCATTTTCATCTAATAAAATTTTTCCTTCTGTATCAATCATTGGAAGTTCGCCTTGCTTGAAGAATTTTATAGATTTTTTTGGATATCCAAAATAATTATGGTCTTCAAAGAATTTAACTGTTGCATCATTATTTTCTCTACTAGTCATTATGTACCAAGGAACCACTGTGTCATATTTTTTCCATGCATCTTTCATTGTATCACATAAAATTTCAAAAATAGATTTATGTGATTCTAAACCTAAATCAAAAGTTCCTTTAGGTCCATTATGTCCAAGTCTTGTACCTTGACCTCCAGCCATAGTTACTACTGCAAATTTATTATTTTTTATAGCTTCAATACCTTTTTCTTCATAATCCATTTTTTCTTTAAAAGGCATTTTTGATTTATCAACATGTTCAATTGGTTCAACAATTATATTTGTTAAATCAAGTGGTTTTGTAGTACTTTCGTACAATTCTTTCATTAAATCAAGATCAATATTTTCAATTTGATCTAATAATTCTTTTTTTTGGTTCTCGCTCATTTTATCATAATATAATAATAAGTGTTCTTGACCAAAATCTTTTAACTTCTTTCTTAAATTTGCTACTTTTTTGTCTTCCATTATTAAAAGCTCTCCCTTCTGAAATGTAATAATACCTAACACTAGGTTTTATATAAATAAACTCCAAATTTATATTATTATATCATTTTATTTTTTGAAGTCAATTAATATTTTTTAAAAGTAGCATATTTTTATTATTATTTAAATACTTCATTTATTTTCTTAATACCATCTGTCATTAATATATAATCATGATTGTTTAATACATCGATCGCATCATCTGCATTTTCTAAAAGTTCATAACAATCTATAATAGTCTTAGTATTAGGCAATTTTTCCTTTACATTTTCAACAAATTTTTGACTACCTGCAATTATAATTATATCTTCATTATATGCCTCTGTTAATTTTTTTATACTATCATTATTTGCTTTATTCCAACCTATATTTTTTATATCAGATTTTAGTGCTTGTTTACAATTAAATAAATCTAAAATCGATTCTGCTTCATTTAATAAATCTATTTCTAAAATATTTGATATTTTTCTTCCTTCTTTTGTTTTTTCATATATGTATTGCATTAGTATTGTTGTAAGATGTAAACCACTCGCATAAAAACTGCAAATTTTCTCAGATGAACTATACATATACTCTCCTCCTAAGTGAATTTCCAAAAATATTTTAACATTTACCAATATCCTGGTCAATTTAATTCGTATGCCAAATATCGACAAAACACCTACAAACATTTATATTAGTGAAAATAAAAGTTTAATTTTTTTGCTCAGTAAAAATTAGTTTACATTTTTATAATATTTTTGAAATATATATGTAAAATCTATGTAAAATTTTCAAAACAACAATAATGGATATTTCTTGCCAAATTGTAAAAATCTATTGCAAAGTCTACATTAAATTGTTCATACGCCAATTTTAACAAAAATTATATGCAATGCTTTTATTCAAGCTCAGTTACAAAGAACTTTCCTACTGAATAAACAAAATTTACAAAAAATGAATAATTCTTGATTTTTTACTAATACTAAAAATAACTTTTTTGGAAAGGATTGTCTTATGAAAAAATTTTTACCTTTTTTATTATTAATTATGTTATTTGTAGTTTTTTTCTTTTTTACTATTGATAATTATGCCTCTACTGTTTCTACAGACTTATCAAATAGTTTTTTTAGACTTCATATTTTAGCAAATAGTGATTCTGATGAAGATCAAGAATTAAAATTAAAAGTTCGAAATAAAATTATAGAATATATGAATAAACATAATTTTAAATCTAAACAAGATGCTATTAACTACGTACAAAATAATACAAATGAATTTTATAAAATAGCTGAAAATACAATTAAAGAGAATGGTTATAATTATTCTGTAAAAATTAACATTGGTAATTTTTATTTTCCTACTAAATACTATGGAAATATATCTCTTCCAGCAGGTTACTATGATGGAATAAAAATAGAAATAGGAGAAGCAAAAGGTCAAAACTGGTGGTGTAGCTTATTTCCTCCACTTTGTTTTGTTGACATATCTTCTGGAATAGTTGATGAAGAAGATTTAGAAGACTTAGAAAATAATCTAAATGACGAGGAATACAAATTAATAACAGATTCTAATAATAAAATAAAATTTAAATTTAAAATAATAGAATTATTAAATAAGCAATAAATTACTATTGTTTATAAAATTTTTTCATAAATATATTGTAAATCTAACCTATTTATGATATAGTGCTACTGTAAAGGTGAAATAGCCTTTATTTCTTGTGTAAAAACAAATAGAAATAGATGTGGGGGAATATATTTTGGAAAAATTAGTCATTACTGGAAAAACTCCTTTAAAAGGCGAAGTAATTATTAGTGGTGCAAAAAACGCAGCTGTTGCTATTATCCCAGCAACACTGCTAATTAATGGTGTTTGTACTATTGATAATTTACCTAATATTAGTGATGTTAAATTATATTGTGATATATTAAAAGATTTAGGTTCAAAAGTTGATTGGATAACTGATCATAAAGTTGTTATAGATAATACTAATATTACATCATCAGTTGCTCCATTAGAAGTTACTAGAAAATTCAGAGCTTCTTATTATTTAATAGGTGCATTACTTGGTAGATGCAAAGAAGCTCAAGTAGGTATTCCAGGCGGATGTAACTTAGGTGCTAGACCTATAGATCAACATATAAAAGGTTTTGAAGCATTAGGTGCTGAAGTTGAAGTTTCTCAAGGAAATATTACAGCTAAAGCTAATGTTCTTAATGGAACTACAATATATATGGATGTTGTATCTGTAGGAGCAACTATTAATATTATGCTTGCTAGTGTTTTAGCAGAAGGAACTACTGTTATTGAAAGTGCCGCAAAAGAACCCCATATAGTTGATGTTGCAAACTTTTTAAACACTATGGGAGCTGATATTCGTGGAGCTGGAACTGATGTTATTAAAGTTAAAGGCGTAAAAGAACTAAAAGGAAATGCAGAATATTCTGTAGTACCTGATCAAATAGAAGCTGGAACTTTTATGTTAGCTGCAGTTGCATCAAAAGGTGACATCATTATTAAGAATTGTATAACTAAACATTTAGAGTGTGTTGCTGCAAAAATAACTGAAATTGGTGGAAAAATAGATGCAAACGGAGATCATTTAAGAGTTTGGTGCGATAAAAGAACAAAAAAAGCTAATATAAAAACTCTTCCTTATCCTGGATTTCCAACAGATTTACAACCACAAATAGGTGTCGTTTTATCTCTATCTAAGGGAACAAGTATAATAAACGAAAGTATTTGGGAATCTAGATTCCAATATACAGATGAACTTAGAAAAATGGGTGCTAATATTACTGCTCAAGGTAAAACAGCAGTATTTGAAGGAGTTGACGAATTATATGGAGCTCCTGTTTCCGCTACAGACTTAAGAGCAGGTGCTGCTTTAATAATTGCTGGAATAGCAGCAAATGGAACTACTGAGATATACAACCTAAAACATATTGATAGAGGATATGAGAACATAGAAGAAAAATTTAGAAAATTAGGTGCAAAAATTGAAAGAGTTCAAGAAGAAGAATAAATATAATTTAGTTGCTTTTATTATGATTTATTTTTAAGTACTTTCATTATAAAAGCAACTTTTTATATGTTATATTAAACTCAGATAAACACAAAAGAAAGGAATATATATATGTTTAATTTTTGCAGTTTATATAGTGGTAGCTCTGGGAATTCATTATTTGTTGAAACAGATAAAACAAAAATTTTAATTGATTGTGGTGTAAGTGGTAAAAAAATTTTTCAAGCTTTAGAAGATTTAGATACATCTATAGAAAAAATTGATGCTATTTTAGTAACTCACGAACATTTAGATCATGTACAAAGCTTAGGAATGATTTCAAAAAAATATGATATTCCTGTTTTTGCAAATTATGAAACATTAGAAGCAATGCCAAAACAAAAAGAAAAAATAGATATTAAAAATCAAAAAATATTTACAATTGGTAAAGAATTTAAAATAGGAGATTTATGCATAAATGCATTTAGTATTCCACATGATGCTGCAAATCCCTGTGGGTTTAATATCTATAATAATTCAAACAAAATTACAATTGCAACAGATTTAGGCCATATGAATGATGAACTTTTGAATAATATGAAAGAAAGTAAATTTATTTTACTAGAATCTAATTATGAACCAGAACTTTTACAATACTCTAAATACCCTTACATATTAAAACAAAGAATATCTGGACCAAAAGGTCATCTGCCAAATGAAATTGCTGGAAAAACAATTGGATATTTAACAAAATATAATTTAAAACAAGTTTTACTTGGCCATTTAAGTAAAGAAAGCAATATGCCTGAAATTGCTTATCAAACAGTTATTGAGCAGTTACATAATGATAATATTGATACAGATGAATTAAAAATTTCTGTAGCTAGTAGAGATAAACATTCAAAATTAGTTGAAATATGTTAAAAACGCGGAATTGATTTCGTGTTTTTTATTTATCTAATTCAATTTTTCTATTTAATTTTTTATAAAAATATCGAGTTAAAATAATTTTAAAAAAAACAAAAAATAATAAGAATAAAAAGAAATATTTCATTTAAATGCCTAATGATTTTTTTAAATTTTGTATATCTTCTATTTTTAATCCTGTATATAATTTAATTTTTTCTATATCTTCATTGTTTTTCAACATTTCTTTAGCAATTTCTATTTCACGTTCTTTTTTACCTTCTTTTATTCCTAATTCATGCTCATATTCTTTTGCACTTTCAATTGAAGCTAAATCTTTACATCTTCTTTCTGCTGCATCTCTTTCTTCTTCTGTTAAATTTATATCATGCCATCTTTCATATGCTTTTTGTATTTCTTCACTTAAATCTTCCACGTTTGATTCCTCCAATTCCAATGGATTTATCAAAAACTTTATCCAGTTTTTTAGATTACTTATTTCATTAAACTTTCCTTCTCTTAGTTGCCTTTTAGCTTTTGATAGCTCGATTATATCAATTTCAAATACATCTGTCAATTTGATTTTTAGATTTTCTTCTCGAACACTCCATTTGGTTTTATATTTCTCTACATTTTTCAAAAAATCTAAATCAAATGCTGTTATATATATTACTATTGTTCTTTTCATTTCTTCATAATTTTCAGATTTTCCAATTGACTGCCTATACATTTTTGCCCAATAATCCATTATTCTTTTATCATCATCATGCTTATTTGCTACTTGTATTTCTATATCACATAATATATCATCATCAAGAATAGCTTTTATATCTAACGTTTCCTCCTTATCATCAATATTTTCTCTTAACAAATATGGATTCTTAAATTCCAAACTCTTTATTTTTTTTCCTATTATGTTACTTACTAAATCTTTTGTAATATCTTCATTTCCTTCATATCCAAATAACCTCTTAAAAATAAAGTCATTTTGTGGATACATATATTTTGGTATTTCTTTTGAACTTTTGACCATATAATCACTCTCCTTTTATATATTTTTTTTGAATTTTGTAGAGAAATTCTACATAAGAAAAATAAAAGTAAAAAAGAAAAAAGCAAAATACAATTATTATAAAATAATTATATTTTGCCCCTCATGAAATTGATTGTATTATAATACCCCAAATTTCATTTGTCAATATGTAAATTTAAAAATTTTTTAAGCACATTTTATTTTTTAACTCCACTTTTTGATTTCTTTTTAATAATAAGAATTAATAAAATTGATATTACAAATATTCCAACAGCATAATATATTGAATCGCCAGTTTTTATAGCATTAATTACATTTTCTATAATTTGATTTTGTTTATTATTCATTTCTAGTTGATCATTATTTTCTTTATTATTCATTTCTAATTGATTATTATTTTCTTTATTGTCCTTTTCTAGTTGATTACTATTTTCTTTATTATCATTTTCTAATTGATTACTATTTTTTTTATCACCCTTCTTTTCTACAAAAAATACCCATTTTACTTTG
This sequence comes from uncultured Clostridia bacterium, assembly GCA_947630235.1. Taxonomy (GTDB): domain Bacteria; phylum Bacillota; class Clostridia; order TANB77; family CAG-508; genus Scatovivens. The sequence continues at coordinate 29,462 of CANRGN010000009.1, read as the reverse complement.
GCTGTAGATAAGGTATAACTATTTTTTAATTTTTTTGGAACTTCTATTTGAAATAAAAATTCTCCATTATATCCTTTGGTATACTTACCTAAAGAAACATATTCATTCATTAAGTCTGCTCCTAAATTTCCTTCATACAATACTTTTTCTTTTGATTTTGAATCTTTTTTTAAACTTATTTTTAAAGATATTTTTTCTAATAAAGAAAAATCTATATCATCATAATATTCATCTCTATTTAACGGCTCTGTTTTAAAATACACTTCTACCTCATCATTAGTTGTATTTTTTATATATGCAAAATCTTTTTTTACATCACCTGGCATTAGCTCTCCTAAATTAAGAAAAAAATCATTTGGCATAGCTATTAAACCTTCTGCTTCACCCCTATATTCTATACTATTAGCCTGAACGTTAACTTCATTAAAAATTATTACAACCAAAATAATTAACATAATTTTTAATATTTTTTTTAGCATGAATAATCCTCCTATACTTGAATCATATCAATTAAAATTATCTCTAAATTTACTTTTCTTATTAAGCATCTTCATTAGTGGATTCAGAATCTTTTGCATTTAATTGCTCATTTTTTTCTCCTTCTTGTGTTTTACTTTCTAATGTATCACCTTCTGAAATTTCATCTTCATTTTTATTATTTAATTCATTTTCATATTTAATATGTTCAGGATATATGCATTCTTCTATATCATCTTCTGTAATGTCTGGCCATGGTTCTTCTGAATTTTCTTCAAAATTAGGTTCAAAATTCTTACTTTGAATTGCATCAACAGTAACATCTATTTGTAATTGTTGTAATGACCATGTATTATTTAAGCTAGATGGAATTTCTACTTGTGAAAAAAGCTGTATAGGTTCTGATTCATCAGTTAATATTTTGGTATAATAAAAATATCCATCATTTTTACAATAATACCACTCTTTTTCATTAACATTTAAGTTATCTAATGTTAACATTTCTGAACTTTTTTGAAGATTTTCGTCTTGACAAAATAATTCAACTTTGGCTCTTATGTAACAATCAGCAGAACCTTTAACTGCTTTGATTTCTGGGATTTTACTAATTTTTTCACCAGGTACAACATCTACTTTATCTTCCCAAGCTACTTTGTTCCCTTTATCATCTATCATATACTCGCTTAAATCAATATCTACAATTCCAAGCGTAGTGTAATTCGTTACTTTTACAGTATCTGAAAAATATGCTATAATACCTGCAACGCCTATTACCGCTAGTGTACATGCTCCTTCTAAAATTATTTTTGATATTTTCTTCATAAAGCTCCCCTCCTCGAAAATCTAATATTACTTTTTAATATTTTTTTCTTCTTCATTTTCTTCATCACTTGAAAAAATAAAATATACTATGTTAATTCCTGTTATCGACAATATTACAAAAATGCCTAATTTAGTTTTAAAACTTTCTATTACATACCCTAAATATGGAATTGAAAACAATAATTTTCCTTTAAAATCCTCATATCTAACTGGAGCTAAATCTTCTGTTTCATTTGCATCACCTTTTGTAGTGAAAGTATTGTCTTCATTTATTTTTATTACTCTGTGAGTAACATATGTTTCATTCAACTTAAAAACAATTATATCTCCTACTTTTACATTTTCTGGTTTTGCATATGAATTATTATAAGCAATAGCTCCTGTTTTTACTGCTTTTTCCATTGAACCGGATTCAACTATAAATGGTTTAATTTTCAATATTGTTGGAATTAAAAATAATATGATTACAAATATACCTATAATAATTAGTATTGTTTGAATTACACTCATTACTTTATTTAGTGCTTTTTTCATTAAGAACTCCTTTATTTTTATGAAAATTTTTTTATTTTCTCAAGGCAAAATCATTATTATTTTGCCTTGAGATTTTTTGGAAATTTTTTATTCTTTTATTTACATTGAACATTTGCATTTTTAAATGCTGTATTTTCTGTTGAATTTACTGAAATATTATTAAACTGCTCCATTGTTCCATAATAATTTATTGTTTTTAATTTATTACAATTATAGAAGGCTTTGCTTTCTATGGTTGTTATTTTTGAAGATATATCTATGCTTAAAAGATTAGTACAATTATAGAAAGTATTATAATATATCTTAGTTATTTTAGTTTTACTTAAGTCTATATTTTCCAAATTAGTACATCCATTAAAAGCATCTTCTCTTAAAGTAGATAATGTTTCTGGTAATTGTATATTTTTTAAATTTGTACAATATTGAAATGCATTATAGCCTATCGATGTTATCTTTATTTGACTAAAATCTATATTTTGTAATCCTTTACAAGAGTAAAATGCATATGATCCTATGCTTGTCACTGTAGATGGTAAAGTTATATTTGTTAAAGCTGTACAATTATAAAAAGTCCTATCTGGTATTGATGTTATTAGTGTATTGCTTAAATCTATACTTTCCAACTTACTACAACCATAAAAGGCATATGAACCTATAGTTTTTACTGTTGATGGAATATATATACTTTGCATACTTGAACAACTTCTAAATGCCTCTGTTCCTATACTTGTTAAAGTTTCTGGTAATTGTATTCTTTCTAAACTTGTACAATTATAAAAAACATCTCCACTTATACTTGTTACCTTTGAAGGCCATTCTATTTCTATCAAATTATTACAAGAGCTAAATGCATATGAGCCTATACTGGTTATAGTTTCTGGTAGATTTATATTGATTAAATTGTCACAATTATAAAATACATACGTTCCTAATTTTTCTATACCTTGTGGTAATTCTATCACTGTTAATTGACTACATCCATAAAAAGTATAATCTCCTATAGTTGCCACACTCGAAGGCCAAGTTACCTCTGTTATTGAACTACAATTATAAAAAGCATATATTCCTATATTAGTTATTGTCTCTGGTAAAATAATACTATTTAAATTAGTACAATTATAAAATGCATATGTTCCTATATTAGTTATATCCTCTGCCCAGTCAATCTTTTCTAGTATATTACATCCATAAAATGCATAATTATCAATTGATTTTGCTGTATTTAATATTGTATATGATTTCACATCTTTTTTTCCTTGAGGATATCTTATTATTTTAGTTTGCTCTTTATCATAAAGAACTCCATCTTCAGTACTACTATATTTTGTATTATCTTCTTCAACTTTTATACTTTCCATACTGCTACAACCATTAAAAGCTGTATTAGAAATACTTGTAACAGTTGCTGGCACATCAAAAGTTATTAAACTACTACAATTATAGAAAGTATTATCTGCAATACTTACTACTGATGATGGCCATGTAATTTTAGATAAATTTTTACAATTATAAAATGCTGAACTTCCTATACTTTTTAATGATTTTGGTAAATTTATATTAATTAAACTTGTACAACCATAAAATGCTGATGCTCCTATACTAGTTACAGTTTCTGGTATCTCAATAGAAGTTAACCTTGAACAATCATAAAATGCTGAACTTAATATTTCAGTTACTCCATCTGGCCAATTCATTTTCTCTAGATATAAACATCCATAAAAAGCTCCTGTACCTATACTGGTTATTGTAGATGGTAAATCTATATTAGTTACTTTTGAACAACTTTGAAATGCGTAATTTCCTATAGTAGTTACTCCTTCTGGTAATTCTATACTTGTTAAACCATCACAATTATAAAATGCATAAGCTCCTATACTTACTAATGATTTTGCCCAATTTATTCCTTTAATATTATAGTCATTATAAAAAGCTTTTTCTCCTATACTCGTTATACTGTCTGGTATATCAACAGTAATTAATTTATTACAATCATAAAACGTATAATTTTGTATTACATTTATATTTGCTGGCAAATATACACTTGTTAACTCATCACAATTATAAAATGCTGATGTTCCTATGCTAGTTACTGTTTCAGGTATATTAACTGTTTTCAAATTACTACATTCTCTAAATGTAGAATCTTGTATCACACTTACACTTCTTGGCCACTCTATACTTGTTAAGCCATCACAATTATAAAATGCATATGTTCCTATATTAGTTATATTTTCTGATAAATTTATTGTAGTTAAACTTGTACAATTATAAAATGCTGAATTATTTATATTTGTCACTGTTTCTGGTATATTAACTGTTTTCAAATTATTACATTCTTTGAATATAGATTCTGGTATCACACTTACACTTTGTGGCCAATCTATACTTGTTAAACCATCACAATTATAAAATGCCAATGTTCCTATACTAGTTAACGTTTCCGTTAAATTTACTGCCATTAAACTTTTACAATTATAAAATGCTGAAGTTCCTATATTAGTTAAACTATCAGTTAAATTTATAGTCTTTAGAGCTACACAATCATAAAAAGCTGAATTACCAATATTAGTTATTATTCCATTAGGTAATGTAACTGTAGTTAAACTACCACAAGTATAAAAAGCTTGTGTATCTATATTATCTAGATGAGTTTGACTCAAATCAATAGAACTTATACCATCGCAATCGTAAAATGCTTCTGTTCCAATATATGTTAATGTATTTGGAAAATCTACTTTTTTCAATGCTCCACAACTATAAAATGTACGATATTCTATTTTTTCTAATTCTGTTTTGCTTAAATTAATACTTCCTAATTTATCACAATCATAAAATGCATTACTTCCTAATGATTTTAATGATTTTGGTAAATCAACATTTATTATATTATCACAATTACTAAATGCACTCGCTCCTATAGTCTCTATTCCTTTTTCTACCTGAACAGTTTTTACGTTACCTATATTAGATAATAATTTTCCATTTCCTAATCGAGTTACAGGTAATTCATTATACACTCTAGGAATATACAAAATTTCAGGTGAAGTATAATTAGAATTTACACCTATTATAGTAATTGCACCATCATCATTTGGAACAGTTAAATAGTAATCACTTGGTGTTTTCCAATTTACAGTAGCATAAGTATCATATTTTTTTCCATTTACTGTATAAGTTATGCTTACAATATAATCTCCCTCTAATTCTTCTTTATAAGAATCTTTTCCATTTATGGTTATTCCTTCACTTAATTCTACTGAAAATTCTTGACCTCCAGAATAATATAAAACATAATCAAAATCTTTTGCTGTTAAAACATCTTTTTGAATTTCATAACTTTCCTTTTTAGTTGTTGCACTAATTCCAATTAAATAATATTGACTTTGAGTAGAATTGGTTAATAATTTATTATCGGTTAATAAATTATTACTTTGTTTTGTATTTTCAAAAGTAATCTCACCTTTTTTACTTTCCAAACCACTTAAATCAATTACTCCTATATTATTTTCTACTCTAGCATTTTCTCCAAGAATTATATTAGTTTGCTCATAACGATAGTTTTCTTCTTCTGTAATTTCATATTTATATGAATCTACATCTGCAATTTTTATTGTTTTCTTTATATTACCATCTTTATCTGCATTTTTTATATCTGATTCTGAAAAAGTAATTGTTCTATATAAAGTTACTTTTTCTTCTTCACCACTTTTTCCTAAAACTTTAAATATAAAACTTGAATTTCCATGTGCAGAAAAAATACTATCTTTATTTATCACTTTATTTATTATTATTTCTCCTGCCTCTACCTTATCATAAGCCTTTAATTCTACTTCAAAATCAGCATTCTTTATATTCACTACAAAAGCTATTCTTTTATCAGAAACAGCATATCCTTTTGGAGCTTCTTTTTCCTGAAAATAGTAACTATTCCATTCTAATTTGTCTACTTCAATCTTTCCGTTTTCATTTGTTGTATATTCTCCTAATAATGTTCCATCAGCTAAATACAATTCATATACAGCACCTGGTAATACTTTATCTGTTTCATTTCCTTCTGCATCATATGCATATTTCGTTAGAGTTACTTTTCCTTTTTTTCTACTATTTGTTATTACAGAGGTTTCCTCACCAGTATCTTCATTGATTATTCTCATTACTGTATCATTATTATTAGCAAAAGTTTCTCTATCTACTACAAATTTAAATTTAGTATCAATTTTTTCATATCCTGTAACTGATTTTATTTCTTGAATATAATAAGTTCCCCAATCAATATCATCTAATCTTAGCACTCCATTTTCATCTGTTATACCTTTATTTACTTCTCCAAGTTCTGTTTTAGAAAAACTTATACCTTTTACAAATCCTGCATCTAATCCACTATTTCTACTTCCGTCTTTCTTATAATAAAAATTCAACTTATATTTACCTGGAACTAGTTCTTCCCACTCTTGTACAAAATTTAAAGAATTATATTGTGTTCCATAACTTGTTCCACCAATCTTTTTACTTTGTCCATCAATTATTTCATTAGTTTCTGTATTTGTTATAGTATAATATAAATAATCAAACAATACAGATTCTGAAGATACACTCCAATCAATTACCAAATTTCCTGTTTCTTCTATCTCAAATTCATTAGATTCCATAACAGCTGTTTTTCCATGTAGCTCTTTAATATCACTCTGCCAAACGCCATCTTCATTCTGTATCCAACCATATTCTCCAACGCTATTAAATTTTAAATCTAATTTTTCATTTATTCTTTTTACATTTTTCCTAACTGCATAACCATCTTCATCATAAAGCCCAAATTCTACATTTTGTAAAAATCTACCATTTTCATCAACTTTTATAACTTGTAACTTAGCTTTACTTCTAACTTCTTTTTCTGTTAATTCAATTCTTTCTTCAACATTATCTAAACCAACATAAAAATTATATTCTTTTTCAGATAATTCATATCCATAAACAGTTTGAGTTTCTTTAATATAGTATTCTCCCCAATCTAAGCCTTCAAAAATAGCTTCACCATTTTCATTTGTTACAGCTTTTTCAACTAAATCACCTGAATTATATTTTATTTCTCCTTCAGTATTATATATTGGATTTCTAGCATATACAGCATATTCAGCACCTTCTATTCTAGTTTCATCTACTTCATCTTTTTTTATAAGAACTGCTGTACCTTTTTTCCTTATATTTTTTAGTGTTATACTATACTCATCACTAGATTTATTTAGATATATACTTTTCTCTAAAGGTTCATATCCTTGAATTGGAGTTTCTTTTAATCTATAAAACTGTCCCCAATCTACTTCATCAAATGTAATTTCTCCAGATTCATTTGTTTGCTTTGTTTGAATTACTTCATCAGATTCATTTATAAGTTGAAACTCTACATTTGCTAATGGAATTGGCTCATTATCTATAGGAGTATTATATTCATCTAATTTTAAGATTTTTATTTTTCTTTTTGCTCTTTCATTTACAATATTTAATTTTACAGTTGGTGTACCACCTGTTACATCAACATCTCCTTCTGATATAATTTTTTCCCCTATTTTTAAACTATATTTTAAATCTCCTATTTCTAATGTCATGTCTTCTAATTTTTTATATCCTACTGGAACAATATCTTCTTTTAATGTATATGTACCTGCTTTTATACCTCTCAAAGTTGTTTTTCCTAAAATATCTGTTATATTTCCTCTTATTCTTTCTTCTCCAAGATATAAACCAAAAAAAGCACCTACTAATTTACTATGTGTTATTTCATCTGTTTTTAATATTTCTAAATTATATTCTCTTTTTACCAATTTTACACCAGTTGTATTACTTGGTAAATCCTCCATATATTTAGTTAAAACTCCTGTATATAAGTCTATAGAATCACAGCTTATAGAATATTGATTATATGTTTTTTTATCTTCTAATGAATCATCATTAGGAGATAGCATATTTATATCTGCATATATAATTGCATTTTCTAGAATATCTCCGTTTATATCAACTTTAATTGCTTTAACATTTTTATTTTCAGTAGTCCAAATATTATTTTCTTGCTTTTCTAATTGAACCCAGTCGGTTTCAATTGGAGCTAAACTGGTAGAATAATACACTGTTACTGGTAAATTTTGATTTGCAATATTACTTGTATCTACTGATTGAAAAATACCAGACCATTCAGATTTCTTTTTTTCACCAAATTCATCAATCACTTCTGATTGTTCTAAAAAATCAACAATTTCTGTATTCATAAGAGTATTATAACCATTTCTTAATTTTAATCTATATGTATATTGACTATTCATTGACTGAACAGCATTTTCTTGAATAAAATCTGTAGTATACTCTGTTTTTACACTTTTTATCATCTGTTGATGTGATGCTAAAGCTAATAAAATACTTTTTCTAGTACTATTATGCGACATTAACTTACTATCATGATTTGCACTATTTCTTGGAACTATTCCACCTTCATTTACATAACCATATGTTGATGTTGAATAAACTGGATTTCTAGAAATATAATAATCATCATAACTTAATTTTACTTTTACTTTAAAGCCTAGAGTAAAATTATTAGCTATAATAGGATTATTTGAAAAATCAAATTTCATTATAATTTCAGACTTTGTTACAGTTGAAGTAGTATCATCTAATTCAATTGTATCTCCAATATTACGTTGTTCTATATCTAATCTTTCCATTAAATAATCTTTTAAATCTGTTTCTGCAGGTAATTCTTTTTTAAATTTTAAATTAGAATAAACTAATTCAAAATTATCTAAGATTTGTTTTAATTCTTTGCTTTCACAAACGCCATGTATTTCTATATTTTTTAATTCTTTTAAGTCATCATTTTCTACTGAAATACTATGAGTTACAAGAGTTTCAAAATTCTCTAGACTTTCATCCATCTCAAAATTTTCCATTTCTACTTTTGAATTATAATATCTTGTAACTGGTTGTATAGTCCTATCCTTAAACTGAATTGTATCACTTGATCTATAAACTAATTTTCCATAAATCTCAATATCTCTATTATATATTCTTTCATCTGAGGAATTCTTTTCTGTAAGTTCTGGCAATATAGATTTCATTTCTGATTCCGATTCTGGATCTTTTACTAAAATGTCTGTATAATCATAATTTTTTATAAAACTAGGATTCTCATATCCAGATTCTTCTAAATAAATCTCTCCACTTGTTGATACATAAAAATTATTTATACTTTCTTTCAATCCACTAATTTCTACTCTAATTGCAACTGTTTCATCTGGTAACTCTACTGGCGTAGAATATTTTGCCCATTTTCCTGTATAGCACTGTTCATATTCACTCAAATTTCTAGACTTAACTTTTCCTTTTTCCAATGCAAATACTTTTACATTATAATCTCCATCTGTTATTTTATATCCATTAGCATTATAAAATGATTCCATTCCTGGTATTGTAACATTATTAAAACAATATTGATCATCTGTTAATGTATAATATTGATCTGTATAAATTTCCAATAAATCATCTGCTATCACTAAAGTATATTCTTCCTCACCTTTAGCTTTTGATGTTGCATAAAGATTTGCAGAAAACGATATTATATCTGGAATAGAATCATTATAAATATAATCAGGCGACATATATTTTCCTGGTACTACTCCAAAAGTTCCCTCTTCTATCTTGATTAAATCTACATCTATCGAACTACTTGCTAATTCTGATACTTCATTTTCTTCAAAATATGTTCCATATAGTTTAACTGTATTTTTTATTTTACTGCCTACATTTTCTTCTGGATATCCAACAAGTACAGATTCAACTCTTCTACTATTATTTGGATTATCCGGATCAATATAAACCGAAGATTCTTGCACTTTATAACTTATTGTTCCATCAGAATTAGTGATTTTATTATCAGAAACAACTATACAGTCTTTTGGAAAAGTATCTATCATATATCTATCTTTTAAGCCTCTAGAATTTACTGTGTTTACATTATATGTAAAGCTATATGAAATCCATGCATAATCTTTTGCTGTTTTTCCCTCAGGAACAAAATTACCTAAACCATCAGCACTTACTATAGATTTTGCTGTTTTTTGTATACTAAATGTATCTTTTTCAGAAGTAAATTCTAAATTTAATGGTTTAGATAATATTGTATTTTTTCCATCAAACAATGTTGCTTGAATTTCTTTTGTGTATCCATTAACACAATTTCTTGAATTAAATTGCCATATTATTTCAAAAGAACCATTAAACAATTCCCCTGGTTCAATTTTCTTATTATTATAAAATGTATATGTGTCTGTACTAGAATCATATTTATATGACCAATCTCTTTTTTTAGTACTACTAGTATATGTATCTGCTGCTATATCTACAGCTTTTAAAGCCGAATTTCTATTTAACGCTCCTATTCCTGGAATTGTAACTACTAATTGATTAGGCTCATACCCTTTTGAATCTTTTTGATTTTGATAATAAAAAGCTAATTTTATAGTAGCATCCTCATTTTTTTGAGCATTCCAAGAATATGTTGACGTACTTGAACTAGGAAATCTAAGTGCAATTTGAAAACCTGAATCATCTAACGGAGATGTAGCAGATTGCATCATTGCTTTAAACGGAGTACTAACATCTTGATTTTCAGAAATCTCAAATGCTATTGAATCTTTTTCTAATTCAGTAGATGCTTCTAATGCAGGAATCTCAAAATTCTCTTTTGTTTCTTCTGATTCTGCCACAATATTTTGTTCATCATTTAATGAGTCTTCTTCAACTTTGGCATTATCTATAGTCTCTGGATTATTAGGAATTTCATTTTGATTTTCATTATCAGAATTTTCATCAATCTTTTCTTGAGAATTATCAACACCCACAGACTGATTATTTTGAGGATTATTTTCTTCCGAATCGTTAGGCACAGTTAATTCCTGGTCAATTATATTTTGAGACTCTTTATCGCTACTTTTATTTTCATCATCAAGTTCTAATTCATCAAAAATATTATTCATAGGAATAGTATTTGAATCTTCTACCAAAACATCATTATTTACATTTTGTGATTCTGTTTTTATACTTGAACTAATAGTAGCATAAGAAAACGTTGACTCTAAACACATTATAATGATTAATAATATGGTAACTACTCTTTTTAATAGCTCTTTCTTTTGCCACATACTTAACTCCCTCCATAAAACTAAACCTTCTTTTTTATTTTTATATTTTATTAAATAAAAGTCAATAAAGCTTTTTTACTATATTTTCCTTTATTTTTACGGACTTTCGCATAATATTCTATATTACTTTTATATTAAATTTTTATATTAGCAGATTAAATTAAATATTACTAAATGATTACCACTATATGAGATTTTCACTAAAAATTTGTTTCTCCTATAAAACATAGAACAATAGTGGACATTTTCTTATGTCAGACTATTAAAATAAATTGCAAAGTCCACGTTAAATTGTTCGCGCGCCAATTTTGACAAAAATTGTGTGCAATACTTTTACTTAAGCCTATCTACTTAAGAACATTCCTACTAAATAAAAAATACCAAAGAAAAAATTACAAATTCTTTGGCATTTTTTATTCTTCAAAATAACTTTCTTTATGATCCAACTGATGTTGAAATATCTTTATTTTGATTTTTAAATATTTGATATGCATCTGCTCTTGTTGAATCTTCTGGTAATCCTTTCGTTTGAATAGCATATGCTTCTATTTCTATTGTATATTGATTTAATTCTATTTGATTCTCAACAACATTAGCTGGTTTTACTTCTTTAAATAATTTACTCGTAGTTTGTCCTTTTTCAAGTTCTTTCTTATATGAAAAAACTCTTGTCTGTGTTTCTTTACCAGTTTTTTCATCAACACTTTTTACTTTTTCTGATACAATTTCTTCCCAGTCTTCACCTGTAATTTCATAAGTAAATAATTCTGTAGCTACTTTTTCTCCATCATTTAATATATTACCATTGTCATCAACAGTTACTACAAATTCAATTGGAGTAATTACTTTTAAATACACATAAGCACTATTATTTCCAGTATTTTCTATTTGTGGATCCTTAGGAATTGCAACATTAGGTAAAACATCTTCTACCATATCATATTCCCCATCTGAATCAGTATCTTTTGTAGGATTCCAACTTGGTTCTTGTAATTCTATTTGTACTTTACCTATTACAAAATTATTTGACTTTTGTTTTGTATCTGTTAAATATGCCATTACTCCACTTATTGCTAAAACACCTACCAAAGAAGCAGTACAGATAATAGTTTTGACGCTTTTTATTTTCTTTTTTGATCTATTTTCCATTTTTCCCTCCTAATATTCAAAATATTATTTTTTAAAATAATTCCAAATCTCATCTCTTTTTTGATTAAAACTTTTTGAATTATCATTTTCAATAGAATCTATAGTTTGAACAGATTCCGCATATACATAAATATCAAAACCTTCTAAAACTCTTTCATCTATAAATTTTTCTTCTTCCTTATTTTCTGGCAAAATCTTAACTTTTTCAAATAAATATGGAGTTTTTTCATTAGTTTTTAATACTTTATTATAATAATAGAATTTATCTTCTTTATTATAATAAAAATCTGTTTTATTATAATTAATCTCTAACCAATCTTCTACTCTACTATCAGAAACCAAAACTTTTACCCTTACATAACAATCTACATTACCTGTATTTACTACTCTAGGCTTCTTAACAAATTCAATCCCAGGCTCCATTTTTACAGGTGGAATATATTCTTCTTCAATTTCTACTGTATTGTAACCTAAACTTATTTGATTACTTCTGTGTGCTGTAGCAGTAAAATAAGCATAAACGCCTACTGCTCCTAATATAAAAATTATAATTATAACTATAAAAATAATAATAATTCTTTTTCTATTCTTTAATTTCATCATCTAATTTCCTCACAAAACTTCTTCCATTTTGGTTTTTAAAAAATTCCCATAATTCATCAGAAGTTCCACCTTCTGTTTGAGTTGCAAGTGCATATACATCTAAATCTACATCAATCTTTTTATCTGTATCCATATAATTTATTACTTTAATTGAATTGAATAATGGTGTATCTATTGATTCTCCTTTTTCTATTACTTTTTCTTCTCCTGTAACAGAATCAACAAATTTATAAGTGTAAACTTTATATTTATTATGATTATTATCTTCATATATGCCATTAAAATCATCATCTTCTACTAAAACCCAATTTGGATTTATTTTATAAGTAAAAAGTTCAATTTCTTCAGATGGCTTTTCAACTATTTCACCTAGCTTAATATAGTTTAATTTAAGCATAGGAACATATACTTGAGCTCTTATATAAACAGATGTCTCTCCATTATTTGTAAAAGTAGGATCTTTTTTTATTTCAGTATTTGGCTTCATAATTTGATTATTTGTATAATTAGGTTCATCAATTGTTACACTAATTCCACCCATTTTAAAATTATTTTTGGCCTTATCCTTATGAATATAATATGCATAAATAATACCTACCTCCATTATTGCCAATATGAAAACTACTAAAATTACTATTACTATTATTTTTTTGTTCATTATTCAGCACCTCTTCCAGTAAATACTCATATTATCTATTATATTTTATTTTAAGAATTTAAAAAAAATCTGTCAAATAGCATAAAAAATAGCAAAAGCCTTCCAAATTTTACGCTTTTACTATTTTCATATAAACAAAATCTATATATTAATTTTTTATTAAATTTTTATATCAATAAAATTACTAATAAAAACAGATAAAGAAATTCCAATAAAATCAGCTAATAATCCTATTAATAAAACTTCTTTCACATTTTTTATTTTTATTTTAGATGTATACAAAGCAACAACATAAATCGTAGTTTCTGTTGCTCCCATAATTATTGAAGCAATTAAACCTATTTTTGTATCTACTCCATAATTTTTCATAATATCAGTTGCAATTGCTGTTGTAGTACTACCAGATATTGGTCTTAATAAAACCATAGGAATAATTTCTGAAGGGATCTTTAATAGATTAAAAAATGGTGATAGAATATTTCCAATTACTTGAACAACACCCGAGCTACTAAGCATTCCAACTGAAACTACTAAAGCTAGTAATGTTGGAAACAAATCCCAAACTACTTTTACTCCATCATAACAACCTTTTATAAATAACTCAAATAAATTTTTTCTTTCTTTTAATCCAAAAATCACAACTATAACTAAAAAAATTAAAATAGCTGTTTGACTTAAAAAAATAATAAATTTCATTTTCTAAAACACCTTATATAAAATTTTGTAAATAAAATAATAAACAAAAAAGTAATAATACTTGAAATCCACACTCCAAAAATAATACATGTTGGATCTTTAGAACCCAGCCCCATTCTTATTCCAATAATATTAGTCGGAATAAGTTGAATTGATGCTGTATTCATTAAAATGAATAATAACATTTCATTAGATAACTTATTTTTATTAGAATTTTTTTCTTGTAACTTTTCCATAGCTTTTAATCCAGCTGGTGTTGATGCATTACCTAAGCCTAATAAATTTGAAACAACATTCATAGAAATATCTTCAAATACTTCACTTTTTTCATCTATTTTTTGAAATATTAGTTTTAGAAAAGGTTTTAATAATTTTTCTATCTTATTTATTAAGGTAGTATTTTTAATTATATTTATAATTCCACTCCAAAAACATATATTAAAAAATAGAGTTAATATCAAATTTTTAGTAGTATCTATAGAAGTAAAAATACTATTATTAACCTCCATATAATTACCACTAAAAAAAGAAAAAATAATTGCAATTAAAATAAAAAAACACCAAATTTTATTTAACATTTTCGTACCTCGTTAAATAAATATGATGAATTTTATATAATAGAACAATAATAGTAGATATTTTAAAATAATAAAAAGCACACGTTAAATTGTTCGTGTGCCAGTTTTTACAAAAATTATGTGCAAAACTCTCATTAAAATATAATTTAATTATTTAAAAATTTCTTATATACCTCGTTTTTATTAATCTTTCTATCTTTAGCAATTTGCTTTATTATTTCCTTTTTTTCTAAACTTTTTTCTTCATAATATTTATAATGTTCTTCTAATGACATCTTATTTAAATTCTCTATATTTAAATCTTGTTTTGATATATCATTTCCCTTAACTAATAAAACAAATTCTCCTTTAGGCTCTTGCAACTTTTCTAATACTTCGCTTATTTTTCCTCTAATAAATTCCTCATGAATTTTTGTAAGCTCTCTTGCAAGAACCACTTCTCTATCCCCAAATATTTCACAAATTGTGGATAAAGTTCCTAATAATTTATGTGGAGCTTCATAAAAAATAAGAGTTTTTGTTTCATATTTTAATTCTTCAAGCTTGTCCTTTTTCTCTTTTTTTTGAGCTGATAGAAATCCAATAAAACAAAATTCTTTTGTATCTAATCCAGATGCAATTAAAGCATTTACAAAAGCACAAGCTCCAGGTATTGGTATTACTCTAATCCCATTTTTAATTGCATTTTTAACTATTTCTTCTCCTGGATCCGAAATTCCTGGTGCTCCAGCATCTGAAACTATTGCGATATTTTTACCACTTAATAATTTAGGAATTAAAACATCACTTTTAGATTTTTCAATTTGTTTATAATAACTAATTAAAGGCTTAGATATTTCAAAATGATTTAAAAGCTTCAATGTATGTCTAGTATCTTCTGCAGCAATTAAATCTACTTCTTTTAAAACATTTATTGCTCTAAAAGTTATATCTTCTAAATTTCCTATTGGTGTTGCAACTAAATATAAATTACCTTTTTCCATTTCTTTTTATATAATTAAAAAATTTAATTATAAACTCCTTTCATTAAAAATAAAAACTCTTTATAAACTAATTCTTATTATATATTTCTAAAATCTCATCACTATACTTACCATTTTCTTTATAAATAATTAATGGCTTTTCAATCTTTAAAAATTCTCCACCATTTTTCACAGCTTTTATTAAAACCAAGTTTGGACTACTATTTTGAGTAGATTGAACAAAACGTATAAGTTTTACTTCTAATTTTTCTTGTCTAAAAGTAGTTAAGATATCCACAAGTCTTTCTGACTTATGCACAAGGAAAATTTCTCCTTTATCTTTTAACAATTTTCGACTAATTTCTGCTATATTTTGCAAATTACAAGCAATTTCATGTCTTGAAATTAATAATTTTTGATTTTCATTTTTTATTCCTGAATCCAATTTTTTATATGGAGGATTTGTAACTATTACATCTATAGAATTATTAGGTAAATATTTATTTATATTTTTAATATCATCATTTATAATTTCTATTTTATCTTCAAGATTATTTAGTTTAACACTTCTTTTTGCCATATCTGCAACCTCTTCTTGAATTTCTACTCCAAAAATCTTTTGAGCATTAGTTTTTTTTGAAAGCAAAATAGAAATTATCCCTGTACCAGTACCTATATCTACAACTTTTGATTTTGGTTTTATATTTTTGGCAAAATCTGATAATAATATAGAATCTATGCCAAAACAAAATCCCTCTTTATTTTGAATTATTTTTAAATTCTCATATTCTAAATCATCAATTCTTTCATTATTTTTTAGCTCCATAAATATTTCCTTTACATAAAATATTGTTATATATTATATAATAAATAATATTCTATATCAAGAAACTTTCTGTACTTTCTGTACTTTCTGTAGTTTGTAAGAATTTTTTTATAAAAAGAAATTTGAAAAAGACATAAGTCCATAATTTAAGAGGAGAAGGTGATATTGTATCTATTTGAAAAATCATCTCGTTCAAGAGCAATATTCAAGAGTTTCTAAACGTCACGGCGAAGCCCTCTTTCTGTTATAAACGAACATCCCTCCGCACTCCATGTTAAGAAACTCTAGAATATTCTCTTTCAATTCGCTGATTTTTCAAATAGATACAATATCACCTTCTCCTCTTAAATTATTCTGTTGTAAAAATAAATTGTTTTTATAGAGTAATAACAGAAATAAAAATGAAATTATTTTTATAGAGTAGTAACAGAAAAGTAGAAGGAGTTATAGTATATCATATAAAAGTTTAATGAATTGAAAGGGTACATTTTAGAGTTTCTTAACATGGATTGCGGAGGGATGTTCGTTTATAACAGAAAGAGGGCTCCGCGTGACGTTTTAGAAACTCTTAAATGTATCCCTTGAACGAGTTAAACTTTTATATGATATACTATAACTCCTTCTACTTTTCTGTTACGTTCCATTTCTTCTGCAAAATTACTTTTACATCTAATCATATAAAAAGCTATGTGTTTATATTTTTCCTAACAAATTCATCTTTAAACCCAATCCCCACATCTTCAAATCCATTGCTTTCTTCTCCATCAACTAAAATTTTAACTCTAGAAACTTCTTTTAATTCTGTTACTGTATTTATTATTGAATAAATTATATTACTTTTTTGCAAAGCATCTCCTTTGGCATTATCAATAAATTCTTTTGAAAAATCTAAAGTCAAACATTCTCCTATTAAAGTAGAACTATTTAATTTTGTACCTTCTGGTATATTTTTTCTTAATCCAGCATTTTTAGGTCCTTCTATTAATAAATTAACCAAATAAGAATATGGATCATTTAACAAGTCTTTTGAATCAATAAGTCTTGCCTCTGTTTGAACTTCTCCATTCTCTGAATTTTCAAAATACAAAGTTATTATTGTATTTCTAAGATCCTTATCTTGAATTTCTGCTTCTGGCACTAATTCTTTAGGAGCTGGCTCGCTATTTACTACAACTAAATATGTAAAAATAGCAATCATAGTAATCATAATTACAACTAAAATCATTATTCTCTTCATAATAATAATCCTTTCTTTTTTTTTCTCTTTTTACAAGCTATTCATTTTATTTGTTTTTATGATTATTTAATTATGATATTTTGAAATTTTTAATAATTTACATAATACTTTATATGAAACAATTTGTACTAATTAAAAATTTTTTAAATATATTTATCTTAAATGGAAAAAAAATCATTTTTTCCTTATATTTCACTAATTTTAGCAGTTTTATCAATTGACAAATCGAATTTTGCAATGTATTATATATAAAGAAAAAAAATCTTTTTACTTTGAAAGGAGATTTTAATATGAGTAACTTATTACATGTTGGTTTAGATGTTGGATCAACAACTGTAAAAATAGTTGTAATGAACGATAAATTAAAATCTATATACAATAATTATACTCGTCATTTTTCAGATACAAAAAATACTATTTACGATGTACTTACAAAACTTATAAAAGATTATCCAAATAGTTCATTTACAATGAATTTAACTGGTTCTGGAGCTTTAGAAATATCAAAATTATTAGATATTCCATTTATTCAAGAAGTTGTAGCTTGTAAAAAAGCTGTTGAAAAATATATTCCAAAAACAGATGTCGTTATTGAGCTCGGTGGTGAAGATGCAAAAATAATTTATTTTGATAAATTTATTGAGCAAAGAATGAACGGAACTTGTGCTGGTGGAACAGGAGCATTTTTAGATCAAATGGCTTCACTTCTTGACACAGATACTGCTGGATTAAATGAATATGCAAAAAATCATAAAACAATTTATCCAATAGCTTCTCGTTGTGGTGTTTTTGCAAAAACTGATATACAACCATTACTTAATGAAGGAGCAGCTAAAGAAGATATTTCTGCTTCTATTTTTCAAGCTGTTGTAAACCAAACTATTAGTGGGCTTGCTTGTGGTAGACCTATAAAAGGAAATGTAGCTTTTTTAGGAGGTCCTTTAAGCTATCTTCCTGAACTTCGTCAAAGATTTATAGAAACATTAAATCTAAAAAAGAAAGAAATAATTATACCTGAAAATGCTCATTTATTAGTTGCTAGTGGAGCTGCTTTAGAATCAACTAATTCAAAAATTATTACTGCAAATGATTTAAAAGAAAAACTTTCACACTTTAAAAATGCAAAATATACTGAAAGCAAGCCTCTTCCAGCATTATTTGAATCTGAAAAAGAATATAAAGAATTTAAAGCTCGTCATGAAAAAAATAAAGTTCAAAGAAAAGATTTAAAAACCTTTAAAGGCGATTGTTTTTTAGGAATAGATGCAGGATCTACTACTACAAAACTTGTTTTAATAGATAGAGATGGAGCATTATTATATTCTTTATATGGAAGCAATGGTGGAAATCCTTTAAAAAGTGTTATTTCTATGCTTAAAGAATTATATAAAGTTTTACCAAAAGAAGCTAGACTTCGTTTTAGTGGCGTTACAGGATATGGTGAAAAGCTTATTCAAACAGCATTAAATATAGATTTAAATGAAATAGAAACTATAGCTCATTATACTTCTGCAAAAGAATTTTTACCTAATGTTACTAGTATTATTGACATTGGCGGTCAAGATATGAAATACATAAAATTAAAAGATGATAATATTGATAATATTATGCTAAATGAAGCTTGTTCTTCAGGTTGTGGCTCTTTTATTGAAACATTTGCAAAAAGTTTAGGTTTAAAAATAGAAGATTTTGTTGCAGAAGCTATAAAAGCAAAAACTCCTGTTGATTTAGGTTCTAGATGTACAGTTTTTATGAATTCTAAAATAAAACAAGCTCAAAAAGAAGGCTTTTCTGTTGGCGATATATCTAGTGGGCTTTCTTATTCAGTTATAAAAAATGCAATTCAAAAAGTTATGAAAGTAAGAGATACATCTACACTTGGAGATAATATAGTAGTACAAGGTGGAACTTTTTACAATGATGCTGTACTAAGAAGTTTTGAGCTTATTGTTGGAAAAAATGTTATTAGACCAGATATTGCTGGACTTATGGGAGCTTATGGTGTTGCTATACTTGCAAGAGAGCAATATAATAGCAATATGGATATGGATTATTATTCAACTATTCTAAAAAATAACGAACTAGATAATCTAGATATCAAAGTAACTCATGTTAGATGTGGAAAATGTGAAAACAATTGTCAATTAACTGTTAATAAATTTGGTAACGGAAAAAAATTTATATCTGGTAATAGATGTGAAAAAGGTAGCGGTGAAAATATAAATAATAATAACCTTCCTAATCTATATAAATATAAATATCAAAGATTATTCAATTATACTCCTCTACCTGAGGAGCAAGCAAAAAGGGGAACTATAGGTATACCAAGAGTTTTAAATATGTATGAAGATTATCCATTTTGGTTTACTTTTCTAACAAAGCTTGGATTTAGAGTTATTATATCAGAAAGCAGTACAAGGAAAACTTATGAAAAAGGTATTGAATCAATGCCTTCAGAATCTGTTTGTTATCCAGCAAAACTTGCTCATGGACATATAA
Organism: uncultured Clostridia bacterium; assembly: GCA_947630235.1. Taxonomy (GTDB): domain Bacteria; phylum Bacillota; class Clostridia; order TANB77; family CAG-508; genus Scatovivens. The sequence continues at coordinate 9,233 of CANRGN010000009.1, read as the reverse complement.
TGAGTTTATTAGAAAAAGGAATAAAAACTATATTCTATCCATGTGTACCATATTCTCGTAAAGAATTTGAAGGTAGCGATAATCACTATAATTGTCCAATAGTAATATCATATTCTGAAGTTATAAAAAATAATATTGAAGAATTAAAAAGTCCTGATATAAATTATTTAAACCCATTTTTACCAATAGATGATATTAAAAATTTAGTAAAAAAAGTTTATGAATTAGAATGTTTCAAACAATATAAATTTACTAAAAAAGAATTAAATGAAGCTGCAAAATCTGCAGAAGCAGAATATCAACATTTTAGAGAAGATGTTCATAAAAAAGGAGAAGAAGTATTAGATTATATAGAAAAAAATGATTTAAGAGGAATTGTACTTAGTGGTAGACCATATCATGTGGATCCAGAAATAAATCATGGTATAGATACATTAATTACTAGTTTGGGATTATGTGTGTTATCTGAAGATAGTTTATCTGATAAAACAGAGCCAAAACGACCATTAAGGGTTGTTGATCAATGGATGTTTCATTCAAGGCTTTATGCTACAGCTGATTTCGTTGGAAAAAATGATAAATTAGAATTAGTTCAACTAAATTCTTTTGGTTGTGGTGTTGATGCAGTTACTACAGATCAAGTTGAAGAAATTTTAAAAAGCTATAATAACATGTATACTCTTATAAAAATAGATGAAATAAATAATTTAGGAGCTATTCGCATACGTATCCGTTCTTTACTTGCTAGCATGAATAAGAGAATTGCTACAAAGCAAAAAGCCAAAGAAGATTCCTCTTCTGGCGATTACGATATTAAAAAAATACCTTTTACAAAAGAAATGCGTGAAGAAGGATATACTATTTTATCACCACAAATGGCACCAATACATTTTGATTTATTAGAACCAGCATTAAAATCACTAGGATATAATTTACATTTATTAAGAGAATGTACACCTCATACTGTTGAAGTTGGTTTAAGATATGTAAATAATGATGCTTGTTATCCTGCAATTTTAACTACTGGTCAAATGATAGAAGCTCTTCAATCTGGAAAATATGATTTGAATAAAACTGCTTTAATAATGTCACAAACTGGCGGTGGTTGTAGAGCTACAAATTATATAGGATTTATTAGAAAAGCTTTAAAGGATGCTGGATATCCAAATATTCCAATAGTTTCTTTTAATATAGTAGGTATGGAAAAAGCTTCAGGATTTAAAATTACTCCTAAAATGGTTGATAGATTATTAAAATGTGTAATTTATGGAGATTTACTTCAAAAAATGCTTTATAAAAACAGACCTTATGAAGTAAATAAAGGTGAATCTGAAGAATTATTTAATAAATGGATGGAAAAATCAAAAGATATTGTAGCAAAAGGAAACTATAAAGATTTCAAAAAAAGTATGTTTGATATAGTTGATGATTTTGAAAAAATAAAACTAAACACAAATATTAAAAAACCTAAAGTTGGTATAGTTGGTGAAGTTCTTATAAAATATCATCCATTTGGAAATAATTATGTAGCTCAAAAACTTGAAGCAGATGGAGCTGAAGTTGTTCTTCCAGATTTTATGGGATTCTTAAAATTTATTTGTACCCACAAAATTACATTTAATGAATTATTAAATACTAATAAAACGACTTCGAAAATTTTTAAGATTGTAATAAAATTATTAGAAATTTTAGAAAAACCTATGAAAAAAGCTTTAGAAAAATCCAAAAAAGGTTATCTTCCTGTTTGTGATATAATGGAGCTTGAAGATAAAGTTAAAGATATACTATCAATTGGAAATCAAACAGGAGAAGGTTGGTTCCTAACAGCAGAAATGATTGAATATATTGAACATGGAATCCCAAATATTGTTTGTGTTCAGCCATTTGCTTGCCTTCCTAATCATGTTGTTGGAAAAGGTGTTATAAAATCAATTAGATCAAAATATCCTTATGCTAACATTTCTCCAATAGATTACGATCCAGGTGCTAGCGAAACAAATCAAACAAATAGATTAAAACTTATGCTAACTGTAGCTAAAGATAATTTAAATCAAAGTAAAAAATCTAAAAAAGCTACAAACGCTGAAAATAAAAAAATTCGAAAAAACAAAATCAAGAAAGCAAAAGCTAAACAAAAATAATAAAAAAACAAAATCATGAACCAGAAAACCAGAGGTCCATCCCTCTGGTTTTCTAGTTCATTCTTCATAATTTACATCTTCAACTTTTACTAATTTATTAGAATCATTTTTTGGAGTAAATAATTTTAAATAATATGGTTTTATATCTTTTAAATAGTCTTTTGCAAAAATAATATTTCCATCTATATCTTCAAATTTTAAGTTAGGATATGTTTTTAACATTTTTTCATTAGAAAAGTGTTTTAATGTAAAATCTCTCCAAAAATCATTACTTAATATGTCCTCATATTCTTGTTTGTATACTTGAGCATTTTTTATGTTTAAATCATTTTCATATACTAATCTACAATAAAAAACATTTACAGCTATTCCAGAAATAATACAATCAACTAAAAGTAAAAATGTAAAAATATCGAAAACAACCGGCAACAAATACTTTGGCAATTTCTTCTTAAATTTATATATCAAATTATCTACTATTGGATTAAAATGGCCAATTAAATAAATAGCAATTATTCCCCATGCAATTGAATAAAATAAACATACTCTTCCATTTATATTAAAAGGTTGATTTGAATAATCCCACCACTTAACATTCAGAATCATTTCGCCAAATAAACTAACGAAGTATTCTATAACTGAACCAATTATATAACCACCCAAAAATAAAGTATAATTATTTTTTTTAAAATATTGAAGAAGTAATATCATTATAGTAGCGCCTAATCCATAAATTCCACAAAAAGGGCCATATAAAAAACTTTGTCTACTTTCAATAACACCTTTCGTTAATAATCCATAAACTGTTTCTAAGCAAAAACCCAGAAAACTATAAATAACTAAATACGACATTATTTCCCATATTTTAACGCCACATATTGTTATAGATTTTTTTTCAGCTTTTCTTGCATTTTTTTCTAAACGTTCTATAATTTCATCTTTTATTTTATCTGCTTTATCTATAGCTTTATCATATTCTTCATTTAACCTTTTTATTTTTTTATCTTTTGTTTTTCTAGTGAGTTTTTTAATTTCATTTTTGGTATTATCTATATTTTCAGAAATAATATTGCTAGAAATCTCATTTTTTTCATCAATTTTATTACCCATAACATCACCACAAAAATTTCAAATCTTTATTGAATTATATTCGTAAATTCAAAATTTTGCAACTACAAAAAACTTTCAAAATTTTATATTTATTCTTGCAATTTATCAAAATCAATTTAATTTTTTTTATAATCTTTGTATTCTATACTTCAAAACTATTTTTTTTAATTCTATTAAACCAAATTTTAAAAAAATAGATTTATAAAAAGATTATTTTCAAATTTTATAAAATCGAATATTATCATTTAAATTTTTTTAACAGAACAATAATATTTTTTGAAAAATTTTTATTGTTTCTTACCATTTTTTACTTATTTTTTTACAATTTATTTTAGAAAAAAAGCAAATATTTTTTCAAAAAAGCAAGTTTTTATAAAAACATTTTTTCGCATTTTATTATATTTATTTCCCAAGAAAAAATTATATTTTTTCTTCCTATTTTTTATATTAAATTCTCTTATTCAAAAACTAAAAAATCTACTTTTTCATTATTTTTGTTTTTTAACAAAGCAAAATGCTTTTACTTTTATTATTTTTTTCTCTAAAATAATATATTATAAAATTTTAAACTAAAAAATAATTTGAAAAAATTAAATTGCTAAAAAATTTTCTATATCCGATCTTTCCTTTTTTCAAAAAAAACGATCAATATACAATTCGAAAATTTTAAATATTTTTTCTTACTATTTATTTATATTTTTATTCACAATTTTGAAATCAAAAAATTAATTTTTTTATATTTTACTTCCTTTATAAAATCTTTTTCCTGCTTTTTTCTACTAAACTTTTTTATTATATTATAATAATTAGAAGCCTATTAATTATTAAATTGAAGTTTTATTTTATTATTTAAATTTTTAAAATTCTCTCTCTTATTATATTTTTTTAAAGTAAAATGCTTCTACTTTTTTGTATTTAAAGCCACATGTTATATACGTGGCTCTAAAAAGCTTCTAAATATGATAAAACCAAGAAAATCTTTAAACTAAAAAAAACAATATGAAGCATTTGAATTTTTATATGGTACAGAAATACTTAAGAAATTAAATATACAAAAGATTGAAAAAGATATGGTCACACTGCAGCCATATCTTTTAAAAATAAAATAAATTCAAAAGGTATTTAGCTAGCCTAAAAATGTTAGAAAAAAGTCTTCTATGAAAAGATCAAAACTCCAGTTAAATGGTAGTTATGATTTTTATAAAATAATATAAAATTTAAAATTGAATTTTAATTTTAATTTGAAAAAAATTGATAAAAACATTTCTACTTTATATTCCCTTTTTCCAAAATTCAATCTAAATACAATTCGAAATTTATAAATATTATTTATTCTTAATTTAGAGATTTAATATTTTATTATTTAATATATATCGCAAATTTTAAAACTTTTCAAAAACTGATTTATATTTTTATATATTTATATTTTATTTTTTTAATATAAATTAACATATACTTTTGTATGAATAATTATAACGGCTATTTTATGTTCACTATTAAATTAAAAATAAAAATTTTTTATAATAAAAATTAAAATATACAAAAAATAGAAATAAAAAATGTACATCCAAATTTATATAAAATTATACTTTCTAAAGCAAAAAAATGATAATAATTCAATATTTATTCTTGCAATTTATCAAAAATCTCTACATTTTTTTATATAATCTTTGACTTCCATACTCCAAAACTATTTTTTTAAATTCTATTAAACCAAATTTAAAAAAACTGTTTAATAAAAAAACTGATTTTCAAATTTTATAAAATCGAATATTATCATTTAAATTTTTTTAACAGAACAATAATATTTTTTGAAAACTTTTTATTGTTTCTTACCATTTTTTACTTATCTTTTTACAATTTATTTTAGAAAAATAACAAATATTTTTTCAAAAAAGCAATCTTTTATCAAAACATTTTTTCGTATTTTATTATATTTATTTCCCAAGAAAAAATTATATTTTTTCTTCCTATTTTTTATATTAAATTTTCTTTTTTAAAAATTCAAAAATCTACATTTTCATTATTTTTGTTTTTTTACCCCCCAAAGTGCTTTTATTTTTATTATTTTTTTCTCTAAAATAATATATTATATAATTTTAAACTAAAAAATAATTTGAAAAAATTAAATCGCTAAAATTTTTTCTCTATCCTATCTTCCCTTTTTTCAAAAAATCCGATCAATATACGATTCGAAAATTTTAAATATTTTTTCTTACTATTTTATTTATAATTTTATTCACAATTTTAAAATCATAAAACTAATTTTTTATAATTTACTTTCTTTATAAAAATTTTTTATCTAGCATTTTTCTACTATTTTCTTCTAATAAAATTATAATAATTCAATTTCTATTAATTTGAAGTTTTATTTTATTCTTTAAATTTTAAATCTGCTCTTATTATATTTTTTCAAATCAAAATAATTTTTTTCTCTAAAATAATATAATATAAAATTTTAAATTATAATTTTTTTGGGAGTAAAATTTCTCTACCATATTCTCCTTTTCAAAACAAAAAGCTTCTACTTATATTATTTTTTCTCTAAAAAATTGTTAATGATAATATAAAATTTGAAAATTCAAAATCTTCTATCTTGTTATTTATTCACATTTTAAAGATTAAAAATTTAATATATATTTTTCTTCTTTTATAAAACTTTTTTAATACTTCTACTATAAAATTTTTTCTAACTATATACTTAAATTCTTATTATTAATTAAATAAAATTTAATTTTTATTTCATTCTTTAAAAATAAAAATCTAATTTCCTTATTTTTTTTTAATTTATAAAAATTTAATGATAAAAAATCTTTTCTAATTTTCTTTTAGTTCTTCAAAAAATATAATCAAAATGAAATTCGAAAATTTTAAATATAATTTCTTATATTCTTTCACAATTAGAAATTAAAAGTTTAATTATTTAACATTAAACATCATCTAAAAAATTTTTCAAAAACAATTCTATATTTTTATTATTTTCTTTATATAATATTAATTAAAATATTCTTTTATATGAATAATCATATCACCTATTTTATGTTTACTATTAAATTAAAACTAAAAATTTTCTATAATAAAAATTAAAATATACAAAAAATAGAAATTAAAGATGTACATCCAAATTTATATAAAATTATACTTTCTGAAGCAAAAAAAAATGATAATAATTCAATATTTATTCTTGCAATTTATCAAAAATCTCTACATTTTTTTATATAATCTTTGACTTCCATACTCCAAAACTATTTTTTTAAATTCTATTAAACCAAATTTAAAAAAACTGTTTAATAAAAAAACTGATTTTCAAATTTTATAAAATCGAATATTATCATTTAATTTTTTTTAACAGAACAATAATATTTTTAGAAAACTTTTTATTGTTTCTTACCATTTTTTACTTATTTTTTTACAATTTATTTTAGAAAAAATAACAAATATTTTTTCAAAAAAGCAATCTTTTATCAAAACATTTTTTCGTATTTTTTTATATTTATTTCCCAAGAAAAAATTATATTTTTTCTTCCTATTTTTTATATAAAATTTCCTTTTTCTAAAATTCAAAAATCTACTTTTTCTTCATTTTTAGTTTTTAACAAACCAAAATGCTTTTACTTTTATTATTTTTTTCTCTAAAATAATATATTATAAAACTTTAAACTATAAAATAATTTGAAAAAATTAAATCACTAAAATTTTTTCTCTATCCTATCTTTCCTTTTTTCAAAAAATCCGATCAATATACAATTCGAAAATTTTAAATATTTTTTCTTACTATTTTATTTATAATTTTATTCACAATTTTAAAATCATAAAACTAATTTTTTATAATTTACTTTCTTTATAAAAATTTTTTATCTAGCATTTTTCTACTATTTTCTTCTAATTAAATTATAATAATTTAATTTCTATTAATTTGAAATTTTATTTTATTCTTTAAATTTTAAATCTCCTCTTATTATATTTTTTTAAATCAAAATAATTTTTTTCTCTAAAATAATATAATATAAAATTTTAAATTATAATTTTTTGGGAGGAAAAATTTCTCTACCATATTCTCCTTTTCAAAACAAAATGCTTTTACTTATATTATTTTTTCTCTAAAAAATTGTTAATGATTATATAAAATTTGAAAATTCAATATATTCTATCTTGTTATTTATTCACAATTTAAAGATTAAAAATTTAATATATATTTTTTCTTCTTTTATAAAACTTTTTTTAATACTTCTACTATAAAATTTTTTCTAACTATATACTTAAATTCTTATTATTAATTAAATAAAATTTAATTTTTATTTCATTCTTTAAAAATAAAAATCTAATTTCCTTATTTTTTTTTAATTTATAAAAATTTAATGATAAAAAATCTTTTCTAATTTTCTTTTAGTTCTTCAAAAAATATAATCAAAATGAAATTCGAAAATTTTAAATATAATTTCTTATATTCTTTCACAATTAGAAATTAAAAGTTTAATTATTTAACATTAAACATCATCTAAAAAATTTTTCAAAAACAATTCTATATTTTTATTATTTTCTTTATATAATATTAATTAAAATATTCTTTTATATGAATAATCATATCACCTATTTTATGTTTACTATTAAATTAAAACTAAAAATTTTCTATAATAAAAATTAAAATATACAAAAAATAGAAATTAAAGATGTACATCCAAATTTATATAAAATTATACTTTCTGAAGCAAAAAAAAATGATAATAATTCAATATTTATTCTTGCAATTTATCAAAAATCTCTACATTTTTTTATATAATCTTTGACTTCCATACTCCAAAACTATTTTTTTAAATTCTATTAAACCAAATTTAAAAAAACTGTTTAATAAAAAAACTGATTTTCAAATTTTATAAAATCGAATATTATCATTTAATTTTTTTTAACAGAACAATAATATTTTTAGAAAACTTTTTATTGTTTCTTACCATTTTTTACTTATTTTTTTACAATTTATTTTAGAAAAAATAACAAATATTTTTTCAAAAAAGCAATCTTTTATCAAAACATTTTTTCGTATTTTTTTATATTTATTTCCCAAGAAAAAATTATATTTTTTCTTCCTATTTTTTATATAAAATTTCCTTTTTCTAAAATTCAAAAATCTACTTTTTCTTCATTTTTAGTTTTTAACAAACCAAAATGCTTTTACTTTTATTATTTTTTTCTCTAAAATAATATATTATAAAACTTTAAACTATAAAATAATTTGAAAAAATTAAATCACTAAAATTTTTTCTCTATCCTATCTTTCCTTTTTTCAAAAAATCCGATCAATATACAATTCGAAAATTTTAAATATTTTTTCTTACTATTTTATTTATAATTTTATTCACAATTTTAAAATCATAAAACTAATTTTTTATAATTTACTTTCTTTATAAAAATTTTTTATCTAGCATTTTTCTACTATTTTCTTCTAATAAAATTATAATAATTCAATTTCTATTAATTTGAAGTTTTATTTTATTCTTTAAATTTTAAATCTGCTCTTATTATATTTTTTCAAATCAAAATAATTTTTTTCTCTAAAATAATATAATATAAAATTTTAAATTATAATTTTTTTGGGAGTAAAATTTCTCTACCATATTCTCCTTTTCAAAACAAAAAGCTTCTACTTATATTATTTTTTCTCTAAAAAATTGTTAATGATAATATAAAATTTGAAAATTCAAAATCTTCTATCTTGTTATTTATTCACATTTTAAAGATTAAAAATTTAATATATATTTTTTCTTCTTTTATAAAACTTTTTTAATACTTCTACTATAAAATTTTTTCTAACTATATACTTAAATTCTTCTTATTAATTAAATTTAATTTAATTTTTATTTCATTCTTTAAAAATAAAAATCTAATTTTCTTATTTTTTTTTATTTATAAAAATTTAATGATAAAAAATCTTTTCTAATTTTCTTTTAGTTCTTCAAAAAATATAATCAAAATAAAATTCGAAAA
>CANRGN010000008.1 GCA_947630235.1 uncultured Clostridia bacterium | reverse complement strand
AGATTTACATATGTATCTGCAGTAAGCATTAAAGAAGGTGGAGCACATGATGTTATTTTAAAAGAATATGATAATAACATGTAATTTTATTATTTTATAATATATGGACTAATAGTTAAAGTAAAATTTAATTATTAGTCTATATTTTTTTACATTTAGATTTTTTGATCAATAATTTATTGTAATTTTTTGTTTGCAAGGATTTTTATATAAAAGAATTTATTTTTTGACAAAAAAAATTTACAAAAAGACTAATGTGTGCTATAATAAAAAAAGTGGTTTACCATTATTTTGAATAAATGGAAAATAAATGAATCAATTCTATTTTGTAAGTCTAATTTTTTTTAGGAGGAAAAAATGAAAAATATGAAAAATATGAAAAAATTAGTTATTGGTAATATTATAATAATTATTATTTTATTATCAAATTGTGTTTATGCAAAAGAAAAAATAAATGAAATTCCAGAAAAATTTGATTTAAGAGAAAAAATAAATATTAAAGTTGAAAATCAGGGTACTAGAGGAACATGCTGGACTTTTGCTGCATTAAATACACTTGAAACATATTTAGATTTACATGATTATGGTGAATTTGATTTTTCAGAAATGCATTTAGAATGTATAGAAAATGGTTTCAACAAATTAAATGATGAATTTAATACAGATGTTTTTGAAGATGGTGGAGATTTTGAAAAATTCATAGATTATTTTTCAGGTTTTAAAGGTCCTGTTTTAGAAAAAGATGTACCATATTATAAAGATAATATAGAAGGGAAAAGATATACAAGTGATGATTTAAAATTCTTAAAAGCAGCAAAAATTCGTGCTTATGTATATGATATTGTAGAGTTTGATAAAACAAATTATCAAGGTAGGGAAGAAGAATATAAAAAAGATATTAAAAATCATATAATTAATAATGGAGCATTATATGCTCATATAAATTCAAATTATTTTAAAGAACTAGAGAATGGAGATATAGGAAGCTATTATAATTATGATCCATCTAATCAGTTTGAAGGTTCAAACCATTCTATTACAATAATTGGTTGGGATGATAATTATGATAAAAATAATTTTCCAAAAGAAAGTAGACCACAAAAAGATGGAGCTTATATAGCTTTAAATTCTTGGGGCGAAGAATGGGGAAATAATGGAGTTTTTTATATATCATATGAAGATTATTTTGTAAATTCAGATTATTTATATGGAATTACTTCTGCTTCATTAGAATTTGATGAAGAGGCTAATGTAAAAGAAGTAAAAATAGAAGATAGTAATGTATATGATAAAATGAAAGATTTAAAATATTATTATTATGATTGTGATGATAAAAATAATATATATTATTTTACACCGATAAAATTAAAAAATGTTAAATTTTTAGATTTATCTGGAACTGATATAAAATCAACAAAAGGTTTAGAATTATTTACAGAATGTATTGAATATGATTTTTCAAATTGTAATTTAAAAAATATAAAAGTATTAGAAAATATTGAAGATAAAGTTAAGTCTTTACATTTACAAGATAATGATATTACTGATTTAAATGGTATTGAGAAATTTGAGCATTTAAATGAACTAGATTTATCAAATAATAAAAATTTAACTGATTTATCTCCATTATGTAAATTGCAACAATTATTTTGGTTAAGAATAAATAATTGTAATTTAAAAGATATATCTTCTTTAAAAGATTTTACGGCAATTGATGAAAATTCTGATAAACCATCTTTAGAATTAGAATTGGCTTCTAATGATATAAAAGATTTTAGTTGTTTAAAAAATTCTAATGTAGTTATTTTAGATGCCAGTGGAAATAAGCATATTGAAAAAATTGGCGATATAGATACTTTAAAATTTTTATATTTATATGATTGTGATTTAGAAGATTTATCTATAATTGAAATTTTAAATAATTTAGAAACTCTTTATGCAGATAATAATAAAATAAAAAATATTGATGCATTAGCAAAATTAACAAAATTAAATGAATGTAATTTAGAAAATCAAACAATACAAGAAACAGTTAAATTAAATTCTAATAAGTACGATTTACCAAATATTCTTTCAGATTCAATATTATACAATGATAAAACATGTATTGAATCTATAGATGAATATGGTAATGAAATTAGAAAACCAGGAATAGAATTAAATAAAATAAAAACTAAAAACATAGATGTTTCTGATGACTATAAATATGTAACTTTTAATAATAAAAAAGGTACTTTATCAATTTCTTTAGGTGGAGGAATTGCTAAAGGAACAAAATATGAATTAAAATATGAAATAGTAGATGAAGATTCTAATTCAGATAAAGAAGATGAAGATAAGCCAAATACAGAGCCATCTGATTCAGATAAAGAAGATGAAGATAAGCCAAATACAGAGCCATCTGATTCAGATAAAGAAGATGAAGATAAACCAAATACAGAGCCATCTGATTCAGATAAAGAAGATGGAGATAAGCCAAATACAGAGCCATCTGATTCAGATAAAGAAGATGAAGATAAACCAAATACAAATCCATCTGATTCAGATAAAGAAGATGAAGATAAACCAAATACAAATTCATCTGATTCAGACAAAAATGATGAAAACAAACCAAATACCAATGGTACTGATAAACAAGAGGATGATAAAGTAAACTCATCTAATAATAGTAATAACAGTAGTAACAATAATAATAATAACAATAATAATAATAACAATAATAATAATAACAATAATAATAATAGTAGTAGCAATAACGGTAATAATAGTAGTAAAAAGCCATCAGTAGTAGTAACAGGTGATGAATATATATATGAATCTAAGGAAGAGCCAACACCAAATACACCAAGTACACCAAGTACTCCTAAAACGCCAACACCAAATACACCAAGTAATCCTATAACACCTACACCTGAAACTCCAGTACAACAAATAGTTCCAAGTCCTGAAAATCCAACACCACAAGTTGTAAAAACTGGTGATAATATTCTTTTATATGCAATAACAGGTTTAATTTCTTCAATGGTAATTATAGTTATTGGTATTTTTAAGAATAAAATTAAAGAATAAAAAAATTTTTTAATAAAGGTCGATTAGTAGTCGACCTTTATTTTTATTGCATAGCAAAAGATTTTGTTCTCAAAAGTTTATAATATTATATACATTTTCTATTTTTTTCAAAAATCTATTATTGGTATAAAATTTGAATTTTTGTAAAAAATATCAAAAAAAAGAAAGGAAGGTGTTTTTTATTAAACCGATAGAAAGTAATGAAGATTATCAAAAATATGTTGATGAGAAAACGCCAAATTCACCTATTTGGAAAGATTGTTTTAATGCATTTTGGGTAGGTGGACTTATATGTGCTATAGGTCAAGTTATTTTTGAAATATGTAAAATGAGAGGAGTAGGTGAAACTAATTGTTATGCTATTGTTTCTATAATGTTAATTTTCTTTAGTGCATTTTTAACTTCTCTAAATATATTTAATAAAATTGGTAAATTTGCAGGAGCAGGTTCTTTAATTCCTATAACAGGATTTGCAAATTCAATTGTATCTCCAGCAATGGAATATAAATCAGAAGGTTATGTAATGGGAGTAGGCGCAAAAATGTTTACAGTTGCAGGACCAGTACTTGTATATGGAATATCATCTAGCATAATAGTAGGTTTAATTTATTTAATTTTTAATATGCAATATATAAGTTTAGTATAAAAATGGGAGGATTTATTATGAAAAAAGTTGGAAAGCAATCATATATTATGCAAAATCCTGTAGCAATAGTAAATACAGCATGTATTGTAGGTCCAAAAGAAAAAGAAGGACCTATGCATACTTATTTCGATCAATGTGTAGAGGATGAATTTTGGGGAGAAAAAACTTGGGAGAAGGCAGAAAGTAAATTTATTAAAGAATCTATTAATTTAGCAGTAAGTAAATCTGGAATAGCAATGCAGGATATTGATTTTTGTTTTGCAGGAGATTTGCTAAATCAATGTATTTCATCATCATTTGGATTAAGAGAAAGTAATGTACCATTTTTTGGTGTATTTGGAGCATGTTCAACATTTGTAGAAAGTATGATTTTAGGTTCAATGACAATAGACGGAGATTTTGCAACAAATGTATTATGTGCTGCATCAAGCCATTTTTGTAGTGCAGAAAAGCAATTTAGATTTCCACTAGAACTTGGAAATCAAAGACCCCCTTCAAGTCAATGGACTGTAACTGGTGCTGGAGCATCTGTACTTAGCAAAAATGGTAATGGACCTTTTGTAACAGCAATTACACCTGGAAAAATAGTAGATAAAGAAATAAAAGATGCAAATAATATGGGAGCAGCTATGGCACCAGCAGCATTAGATACTTTAATAACACATTTTATAGATACAGGAAGAAAACCAAGTTATTATGATGCAATATTTACTGGAGACTTAGGTTATATAGGAAAAGATATTTTAACAGATTTAAGTATGAGTAAAGGTTATAATATAAAAGGAAATTATAATGACTGTGGTGTTTTAATGTTTGATAAAGAAAAGCAAGATACTCATAGTGGAGGTTCTGGTTGTGGATGTGTTGCTAGTATTTTTTCAGGATTTATTTATAAAAATTTAATTGAAAAAAAATACAATAAAGTATTAGTAATTGCAACAGGAGCTTTAATGAATTCTACAAGTAGTCAGCAAGGTGAAAGCATTCCAGGAATTGCACATGCTATTAGTATTGAAAATAAATAGAATTTTAGAAAGGAATATTAAAAATGGACTGGTTTATGATTTTAAAAGCTTTTATAGTTGGTGGAATAATATGTGTAATTGGTCAAGTATTAATAGATAAGACAAAATTAACACCAGCAAGAATCTTAGTGGCATTTGTAACAACAGGAGCTATACTTGGTGGACTTGGAATATATAAAAAATTAATAGATTTTGCTGGATGTGGAGCAACAGTTCCACTAACTGGTTTTGGAAATTTACTTTCAAAAGGAGCAATAGAGTCTTTAAAAAAAGATGGAATTTTAGGAGCACTAATGGGTGGAGTAAAAAGTGCGGCAGCAGGAATTTCAGCAGCAGTATTTTTTGGATATATAGCATCATTAGTTTCAAAACCAAAAATAAAAAAACAATAAATAATTTTCGGGCGATTTATCAATCGTCCGATTTGTATTTTTTTTGTTACAAATAAATTACAATTAAATCACAGTTATATGAAACATATTGACTATTTATGTAGGAAAAGGTATAAATAATTATGAGGAAGATAAAAATAGACTGTGTATAATCTAATAAAAAGGAGAGTAAAAAATGGCAAACAACAGTAGTTTAGGAATTTACATAGATCAGGGGTTAATTAAATATGCAAAATTGCAAAAAGATAAAGATAATGTAAAAATAGAAGCTTTTAATGTCGTTTTTTATGATAATCTTGAAAGAGAAATAAACAAAATAATAACAGAAACAGGAAGTACAAAAATTCCAATTTGTGTTAATCTTTCAAACGAAATGTATAATTACTTTGAAGTAATGGCGTTAATGTCAACAAAAGATAAAGCAAAATCAGTAAAAATGGATTTTGAAACATTATGTAATGAAAAAGGAATGAGTGTTTCTGAATTTGAAACTAGATCTTTAATTGTTCCTATAGGTGATAATCCAGATAAACTAGTTGCAATTCATATTTCTGTTGACAAAAATGAATTATCAAATATATCTAATATTTTTGCTGGAAAGAGAGTTCAAAGTATAACATCTGTTTCTACTAGTATAGCCAATTTATTAGATATAGATGTTTTAAAAAACGAAAATGTTGTAATTGTAAACTTAGAAAAAAAAGCAACTGTAACTACAGTTATAAACTCAATAATAAATAGAGTAGATACTCTTTCTGTAGGAATGAAGGATATTTTAGATGTAATAAATGAAACTGAAAATTCAGAAAGAAAATCTTATGAAGTGTGTAAAAACACTACAATATACACAAATGGAATGGATGAAGCAAATCCAGATGAAAACGAACATTTAGAAGAAATAATGCCAATTTTATATAGAATAGTTCAAGAAACTAGAAACATAATAGATAGTTTTGAAGAATCTATACAAAGAATTTATATAACAGGTTTAGGCAGTATAATAAATAATATAGATTTATACTTTCAAGAATATGCATTAAATGCAAAATGTGAAATTTTAAAGCCTTTTTTCTTAGAAAATACATCTTTAAATACTTCATTTAAAGATTACATAGAAGTAAATTCAGCTATAGCTTTAGCATTAGAAGGTATAGGATGTCAGCTAGTTCCAGAAGAATTAAAATTCAAAAAGGGTGGTAGTATAAATATTGATGCAAAATCATTACTATCAAATAGCCCTAATATAAATATGGATTTTAAAGGCCCATTAGATGCCTCAGAAAAAGTAATGCTTAGAATATTAGTTATTTGTGTAATAGCAATTTTATCTTACTTTTTAATAACAAATGGAATAATAAATAGAATAGCTGATATGAAAAATGATGCACAAATTAAAATAAATTCAGTAACTGCAGAAATAAATAAAGCAAATGCTGATGTGCAATCTGTACAAGCGCAAGCAGATCATTATGCTCAAATAGCAGAATTATTAAAAAATCTTGAAGAACAAAATGAAGAATTGGAAAATGCAATTCCAGATATTCAACCTAGATCAATTCCTAATTTATTAAAATCAATTTCAAATGTAGTTCCAAAAGATGTAAAATTATTATCTATAAAAAATACTACAGAAAAACATATTGTTATAGAAGTGGTAGCACCAGATTATGAACAAATTGGTTATTTTAAAGCTTTGATATCAACAAACTCTATATTAACAAATGTAAAATCATCAAGTGGTGAAAATGTTTCTGGTTATGGAACATCACAAGCTGATGGAGCAGATTGGGTGTATGTAACTATTGAAGGAGATTTACAATAATGAGAAAATTTTTATTTGTTTTACTAATTTTAATATTATGTGTAGTAATGTTTTTTCTAGTTTGGTATGATATACCAGCAATTGAAGGTGTAAAAACTTATACAGAAATTCAAGATGCGTATATAGATTATCAATCAGTTTTAGATACACTAAAACAGAAAAATGATATAGAATTACCAGAAATACAAAGAAAATTAGATAAAGAATATACAGAATCTGATACAGATAATGTAATTAAAATTTATAATGAAAATAAAAAATATTATGAAGATTTAGTTGCACTTCAAAGAGCAAATGCATCAGTGGGTTCTGCAGATATATATGATATAGAAAAAATATGGACAAATATAGGGAAATATGCTAAGCAAAATGATTTAAAGTTTGATATTGAGCCAGTAGAATCAGAATCAGATTTGGGCTCTCAAGATTACATAATGTGCAATTTAAATATAAAGGTTACAGGAAAATATATTAATATAGCAGAATTTATAGATTCGATAGAATTAGATACAGAAATGGCTTTTCAAATAAATGATTTCTTTATGGAAGGTTATGAGAAAACTGCTAGAAATCAAAGTAAAGATTCTAATATGGATACTAATAATATTCCATCAGGAGCTACATCATCAGATGAATCGGTTGAAGGAGATGGAAGTAGTTATGAAAGTTATGATTCATCAACTACATATTCATCATCATCAGAACAAGATCCACATGCACTTGATGTAGTTGCATATTTTTCAATATATAATGTACCATTAAATAGAAAGAATGTTACAAATATAAAAACATTAACACCAGAAAATGCTGAAGAAGAAGATACAACATCAGAAACTTATGGTGATGCTGGAGTAACAGAGGTAACTACTACTGATGAAACAGCAACAGATGAAACTACAACTGACGAGACTACAACAGATGGAACAGAAACATCTGAATAGTTATTTAATAAAAAAGGAAGTGAGGAATAAATGGGAAAATATTTAAAAGAAATTGTATTTGGAGTTCTTTTCTTAATAGTTGTTATATTAATAATTGGAATAATATTTTATGAATTTATTCCAAATCAAATAATACCAGAAGCTACTAAATATGTTCAAACTTCAGATACAGCTAAACTTTTAACACAAATTGAAGAAGAAAAACAGGAAGAAGTTAAAGAAGAACAAGAAGAAGTACTTAAATCTTATGAAGTAACATCTGATGATTTATCTACATATAGTAATCAATCTCAATATGTAAAAGGAAAAAATCATCCATTTTTTGATTATACTAGTGTAAAAGAAGATGATCCTAATGCTCCATCAGATGCACCAGTAGATTCAAATACATCATCAAATTCTTCTAATAGTACATCACAAAATGATTCATCAAATTCATCTAGTAGCAGTTCTAATAGTGATTCTGATGATTCTGATGATTCTGATGATTCTAATGATAGCTCTAATGATGATTCAGACAATTCATCTAATAATTCGCAAAATAATAATTCGCAAAATAATAATTCACAAAATAGTAATTCACAAAACAGTAATTCAAATTCAGTAAATACAAATTCTTTAAGAGATACATCTGATCCTAACAGATCATCTAAATAAGGTTATATTTTTTTAAATATATACATAAATTTAAAAATTATATTTTTAAGGAGGATTATTCAAATGAAAAAAAACATGAAAGGTATTACTTTGGTATCACTAGTTATAACAATTATAGTTATGTTGATATTAGCTGGTGTATCAATTCAAATGGCTACAGGAGATAATGGTGTTTTAACTAGAGGTCAACAAGGTGCATTAAAAACAAAATTAGCAAGTGTATTAGAAGAATTAAATAATGCTGTTATATCTATGGAAACAGATTATGAAGCTTCATATATTTTGGAGTCTTCAATGGAAGCTACAAAATCTAATTATTTTACAATTGGTACAGTTGGTGGTACTGTTGAAAGTGTAGAAAAGGCTACAAGTGCATTTATGACTCACCATAAAGGTCTAAATGATTACTTAAATTCTTGTCAAATTTTAGCAAAATCAAGTAGTGGTACAGTTAAAAATGATGGATCAACTGTAACAGTTAATGTTCCAGCTCTTAGTGATTCATTAACTAAAATTGCAGGACAAAATACACCACAAAAAGCTTGGAATTCAGTAGCAAATTCAAATACAAATTGTGGATTTGATTTAACACCTTTGTATTTAAGTAATGATACACCTGATAAGGTTGGTGGAGATTTATTTGTAGCTTTATATTATGTTAAAAAAAGTATACCAACTTTTGTTGATGTTGGTATAGTAGAAGCTACAGGTTCTACGTTTAAATCTGGTAGTTCAGGTGTAACAAAGGCTACTTCTTCTGCAAAAACAAAAATTACAGGTTGTGACAGTGGTGTTACTTGGTTAAATAATGCAGAATTAGATAATAATTAATTATATAAATAAATTCAAGGCATATGCCAATAAGGTATATGCCTTATTAAAAATAAAAAGGGTGTAAGCATAAGTGGAAATAGTAATGTACATTCTAATCTATATAATGGGAACTATATTTGGTAGCTTTTTAACTTTAGCGGTATATAGAATACCACTTAAAAAGGATATAACACATGAAAGATCTTTTTGCCCAAAATGTAATCATAGATTAGAATTTTTGGATTTGATTCCTGTATTTAGTTATATATTTCTAAAAGGAAAATGTAGATATTGTGGAGAGAAAATAAGAATAAGATATTTAATTTTAGAAATATTATCAGGACTTATTTTTTTAATTTTATATATTTCAATGAAATTTAATTATCCATTTTTTGAAATAGACAAAATGGTTTATTTTGTTATGCTTATTATTTTTTATATAACTATAGCTCTTATTGCTGGAATAGATAAAGAATATAGAACTATAAATAGAGGAGTTATTATATTTGGAACTATTATTCAAGTTTTTTATATATTATATCTATGTATAGTAAATAACACTATTATGTATAGATATAGTATATATTTAGGTCTTTTGATATTATGCTTATTATTTGATAAATTATTAAAAACTAAAGAAAATAAATCTAATTATTTGTTAGAATTAATAATTTTTTGTTTATATATAAATTTATTTGTAGATTCAATTTTATTTATTTTTATAATTTTAACTTCAAGTGTTATATTATTATGGACAAAGGTAATTCAAAAATTAAAACAAAATGTTAATCTTAAATCTATAGATTTCAAAAAGGAAAATTTAAATAAAATTGGTTTTGGGTTTTATATTGGAATCTCAACAATTATAGTTTTAATAATTCAGAATTTTACTTATTATTGGAGGGGTTAAATTATATGAATTTTAATAAGCTAAAAAGTCAGAAAGGTTTTACAGGTATAGATGTTGTAATTGCAATAACAATTATTTCAATAACTACAATAGCAATTATATCTTTATATGTTAATGTAATAGCTGGCTCAAAGAAAACTACTAGAAATAGTGCTGCAACTAGAATTGCAACATCTATAATGGAAAATATAGATTCAATGTATTATGCTGATGTTGAACAAGAATTAGATAATATAAAAACATTAGCTAATATTTCAAAAGAAGATGAAAATTCATTTTCATTTATAGCTAATGTAAAAAAAGAAACAATCTTTAATACAAAAATTCAATCTGGTTATAATGTTGAAATCAATTCAACTGAAATTGCTAATACAACAGATAAAGGAAGTAACGAAGATAGTGGTGCTTTATGGGATTGTCCTTTAGTTTTAGATATAAAAATAACAGTTTCTTATGAATCATCTGGAACTAAAAAAAATGTTACATTAAGAACAATTAAAGAAAGAGAACTTTTGGAAGAAACTAATCCTCCTAATTTAAATGATTTGTTAGGTACTGAGTATGTATTTGAAGGTAATACAAAAAAAATAAATTCTTTAAATCAAATTCAACCTATAAAATGGTCTACAGATTCAGAAAGCTATATAAGAACTAATAGAGATGATAATTGGTATAATTATAGAAATAAAGAATGGGCAAAAGTAGTTATTACAACTGATAATTCTGTTTTTGATTTTGCAACAGGAAGCATAAGTGAAGAAAATTTAAATAAATATCCAGTTTTTGTTTGGGTTCCAAGGTTTGGAAAATCTAATAAAGATCATAAAGTAGCTTTTGCTTATAGTAATACAAATAATAGAATTAAAAGTTTAGTAATTGGAGTAAATAGTAGTGTTCATACTATAAGAAAATTTAATTTTTTTCGGTATAAAAACTTACACTAGATCTACTAATACTTCTCAAGGAAAAATGGAAAATGAAGAAGTAATATCTGTTGATTCTAAAATTTTTCCAAATGGATCTACTGGTATATGGCTAAATATTATTGGAGGATCAATTAGAAGTTCTAATGGGGTAAATTTAGATAGTTTAATAAAAAATAGTGAAATATGGAACTCTGATTATGGTTCACCAATATCTCATATTGGAAAAGATTTATACTAAAATTTTGGTAATTTAAAAAAATCTATTTAAAAAAATTTTACTTTAATATATAATTATGGTAGTACAAAAGAGAAAGGAGATTGAAGAAAGATATGCCACAACAAAAAAAGTCAGCAGTAGGAATTGAACTTGTTAGGATGGGTGTCGTTAAAGAAGCTGATGTTAGAGCTGCTTTAGCATATCAAAAGGATCACAGTGATAAAAAAATTGGCGAAATTTTACATATATTAAAAGCTGCCTCTGATAGAACTTTATTAAAGGCTATTGGAGAAATTTTAGGTGAAAAAGTAATGTTGATTTCAAAAGAATCCTTAAGAGTTCAAACTACAGATTATATTTCGCTAGATGTTGCAAAACATTGTAGAGCCGCAATATTTGATGTAGAAAACGGTAAAGCAAAGGTATGTTTTTCAGATACAACAAATATTGAAGCTGTAAATCAAGTAAAATCATTACTATTACATCATGGTTTAGTAATGGAAAAATATCTTACATTTGATACAAATATAGAAGCAGTATTAACTACTATGGAGGGTAAATCAGATGATAATATTGCTACATCAAATGATATAGTTGGATTAGTAGATACAATAATGAAATCTGCTTTTGAAAAAAGAACTTCAGATGTTCATATAGAACCTTTGGAAAATAGTATAAGAGTTAGGTTTAGAATAGATGGTGATTTAGTTACAGTAGCTAATATTCCAAAATCAAAACAACCACAACTTATTCGGAAGATTAAAAGCAATATCAAATATGCACCAAGAAAAACTTTCTTCACAAGATGGTAGAATTACAATATATAATGATTATAATATCCGTGTATCTTCACAACCTAATGTTAATGGAGAAAAATTCTGTTTAAGACTTTTAAAAAAGAATGCAGGTATTAGAAATATTTTTGATTTAGGTTTTCCTAATGATGAGAAGCTTTTAAAAGCTTGTTTTGATAAAAGAAATAGTATTACACTAGTAGCTGCTCCTACTGGTGAAGGTAAAACTACTACTTTATATAGTATTTTAGATTATTTAAATAAACCTTCAATAAATATAACAACAGTTGAAGACCCAGTTGAAATTAGAGTTTCTGGAATAAACCAAGTTGAAATAGATCAAACTACAAAATCTACTTTCGCTGGAGCTTTAAGAACAATATTAAGACAAGACCCAGATATAATCCTACTTCGGAGAGGTTCGTGATTTGGAAACTGCAGAAATTGCTATGCAAGCTGGTCAAACAGGTCACTATGTTTTGTCTACAATACATACTATAAATGCTGTTGAGGTTATCACAAGACTTAGAAAAATGGGAATATCCGATTATGATATTTCTAGTACTTTAGCAACAGCATTATCTCAAAGACTTATTAGAAAAATATGTCCAAAATGTGCTAAAAAAAGGCCATTTAACGATAGAGAAAAATCTATAATGAATAAATTAGTATCAAAATTCGGAATGGAATTTGATTTTACAGATAAATTTACATATGAACCACAAGGGTGCGTATATTGCAATCATACAGGTTTTTATGGAAGAATTGCAGCATTTGAAATTTTAGAACTTAATGAGGAACTTAAAGATCTTATTGCAGATGGTGCATCTAGTGGTAAGATTAGAGAGGAAGCTTTAAAAGGTCAATATAAACCGCTTATGGTAGATGCTTTGCAAAAAGTATTAAATGGTGTTACAACACTAGATGAAGCAAATAAGAAATTAGTAATGTTTAACTAAAGATGAGGAGGAAAAAATATGGTTTTAATAGAGCAAATTATACAAACTGCAATAGATATGGATGCATCTGATATACATTTGTTATATGGTTTAAAGCCAATGCTTAGAGTTTCAAAAGCATTAGTTCCAATAGAAGAAATTGATTATCTTGATGAAGATGATTTATATGATATATATGATTATATTGTTGCAGGTAGTGTTATAAAAGATAGAGAATATAAAGAAAATAGAAGATTAGACTGTAGTTTGGAATATGGAGGTTTACGTCTGAGAGTTAATGTTTCTTTTTCATGTGATATACCTGTTTGCACAATGCGTATTATAAAAAATTCACTTCCTAAATATGAAGATTTAGGATTACCTGAAATGATTAAATCAATGGTTAGATTACCACAAGGTTTAATTTTAGTTACAGGAAAAACAAACTCTGGTAAATCTACTACATTAAATTGTTTAATAGATGATTTAAATGAAAAAGAAAATAAAAAGATTTTAACATTAGAAAGCCCAATAGAGTTTAAACACACTAGTAAAAAATGTATAGTTATTCAAAAAGAAGTAGGAGAAGGTAAAGATTCACTTTCATTTAGAGAAGGAGTTATGAATGCACTTAGAGAAGATTGTGATATACTAGTTGTAGGAGAGATTCGTGATAGGCAAACTATAGAAGCTGCTATTGATATGGCGGAATCTGGACACTTAGTTTTAGGAACTTTACATACAAAATCTTGTGCAGAAACACTAGACAGAATTGTTTCTTTCTATGATGTTAAGGATCAAGCTCAAATTAAGAATTTGATGTCTGCATTATTAAAACTAGTTGTATCACAAAGACTTATGCCAAAAAAAGATGGAAAAGGTGTTGTACTTGTTCCAGAAATAATGGTTGTTGATAATGCTGTTTCTGCTTGTATTAGAAAAGAAAAATTTAGTGTTGCAGAAGTTGAAGATGCAATTCAAGGCGCTCTTGATAAAGGTAGTATTGGCCTTATGAATTCTCTTGCTAGATTATACGTTGAAGATAAACTTTCATTAGAACAAATAAGATCTCAAGTTGAAGAAAAAAATTATCCAATTTTAGATAGAATGATAATGCAAATTAAAGGAAGAAGAATGTAAAAATAAAATAAAAAAAGGAGGGAAATATGCCAGCATATAAATTTACAGCAATGCATCCACAAGGATACAAAGTAAAAAATACTATAACAGCACCGAATAAGGAAAAATGTATTGAAAAAATAAAAAGAAATAATTTAGTTCCTATATCTGTTAGAAAAATTTATAGTTTAAAAATTGATGATAAAAGTAAAGCTGCAAGGAATTTAAGATCTAGAACTCAAGTAATCCATGAAGAAACAGTTTCAGCAATGCTTAAAAGAAAACAAGATAGAAAAGGCACTTTTATAGAACAATTAGATAAAAACCTGCATGCAAATCAAAAGATAACAGCTAGAGATATAAGAGTTTTTTCTCAAAATTTCTATTTATTAAAAAAGGCAAATTTCAATAATATTCATGCATTAACTACAGTTGCTCAAACAACAGAAAACCCTAGATTTAAAGCTATTATAGAAGATATATTAGCAGGTGTTGAAGCTGGAGAGTATATGTATACTACAATGGAATATTATGATACAGTATTTCCATATATATACATAAACATGGTAAAAGTTGGAGAATTATCTGGTTCTTTAGAAAATTCAATGCAAGAAGCTGTTGATTATTTGGAAAGTAGTGAAGCTTTGAAAAAGAAAGTAAAAAGAATATTACTTCCAAATGTAACAATGTTTGTTGGATTATTAGTACTTACTTTTTTAGGTACAATTATTGGTGTTCCAATGCTTACTGGTGTATTTGAAGAAGTTGGTTCTACAGATAGCCTTCCTAAAGTAACAATGGTTACATTTGCTGTTTGCGAATGGTTAAAAGCCCATTGGTATGTTCCGGTAGGAATAATTGTCCTCGCCTTTTTAGGAGTTAGGCAGTGGATATCAACAGCATATGGTAGATATAAATTTGATAGATTTAAATATACGATGCCAATTTTTGGTAAATTATTATATTTATTAGATTATTCAAGATTAATGCAAGGTGTTTACTTAAACCTAGAAAATGGAATGAGAATTCAAGATGCACTTGAGGTTAGTAAAAATGTTGTTAAAAATACAGTTATGCTAGCTATGGTTGAAACTGCAATAAATAATGTTTTTATTGGTAAATCTTGGATAACACCTTTTGAAGAAGGAAATTTTTCTTCAGCAATGACTACAGAAATGCTTAAAATTGGTATGCAAACAGATTTAACAGAAATGCTTGGTAAATTATTAGAGTATATGGATATAGATATTGATAATACTCTTCAAAAAATAACAAAGGCCTTACCTGAAGTATCATACATGTTTGTTGGTGTAGTTTTAATATTCTTTACATGTGCGGTTCTAGTTCCAGCAATTCAAGTATACATGGGTGGATGGTTATTTTCTGCATACGATGTATAAAATATTTATTAAAAAAGGCGACCAAAGGTCGCCTTTTAGTTTTAGGAGGTTAATATGAAAATAGGAATAGATTTAGGTGGAAGCCATATAGGAATTGGCTTAGTAGATAAAGATAAAATAATAGCAATAAAAGATAAAATTTTTAATAGAGAAGATAGAAAAAATATAGAAAATTGTATATTAAATGAAATTGAAAGAATGATTATAGAACTTTTAGTAGAAAATTATATAAAAAAAGAAGAAATAGAATTAGTTGGAATTGCATCTCCTGGAACAATTTCTAATGGTAAAATTGTTAGAGCTAGTAATTTAAATATATACGATTTTGAAATTGTAAAAATACTTAAGAATAAACTAGGAATGAATATGATAATAAGAAATGATGCAAAATGTGCTGGACTTGCAGAAAAAAAATATGGAGCAATAAAAGATTATGAAGATTCTGTTTTTCTATCAATAGGTACAGGAATAGGTGGTGCTGTATTTTTAAATAATAAACTTCTTGAACCAAAAAGATATTCAGGATTTGAAATTGGGCATATGGTAGTAAATAGAGGTGGAAGAGCTTGCTCATGTGGAAAAAAAGGATGTTTTGAAGCTTATAGTTCAATAAAAGCATTAAAAATGAAAGTAACAGAAACTTTAGATGTAGATAACGATATATCAGGTCAATATTTAAGAGAACAACTACTAATAAAAGATCATCCAGGTGTAAAAGAAGATATTGATGTATTTTTAGAATATATGAAAGTTGGAATCTGTAATTTAATAGACATTTTTGAACCACAAGCAGTGTGTTTTGGTGGTAGTTTTTCATATTATGAAGGAAATCCTGTTTTAGATAAATTATATGAGAAATTACATGAGGAAAATTCAACTTTTAATGGAAAACCACTTCCAGATTTTGTTATAGCAAAATATAAAAATAATGCAGGAATAATAGGAGCAACAATTGAATAATTCTGGGTTTTATTGCTTAAAACTATTGAAAAAACTTGTCAAAAAATGTTAAAATATAAATAGAGATATTTTTAAGAGGAGTTGTATATGAAGAAAAACATAAAATTTTTATTATTAATTTTCATATTCATATTAATATTATTAGTTTTTATAATAATGTTATTTTCTTTAAAGAATAATAATGATAAATATAAAACTGGTGATGCTGTTACTGTAAAAACAACTGTTGAAATGGAAAAAAAAGCAAATTCTGATATAAATGATTCTATAAAACAAACTCTTTCAGGTTTATCTGAACAAAAAAGAATTGAATATTATGCTTCTCAATTTATAAAAGCTTTAGAGGCCAGAAATATAAGTAAAGCATATAGAGTTTTAAATGATGATTTTAAAAATAATTACTTTAATACTCAAAAATCTTTTGAAGAATATATAAAAAAATATTTTCCTAAAGAAACTTCTATAGATTATGAAAATATAGAAAGATTAGGAGAAATATATGTTTTAGTAGTTGATGTAAAAGATATATTATCTAGTGATCCTAATAACTTTCAATGCTATATTGTAGTAAAAGAAAATGATTTAAATGATTATGAATTATCTTTTAGTGTTGATAGTGCAATGGAAAAATATTCTGAAGAAACAGAAGATTAGGAGGGGGATATGAGATTAAAAGCTGATATAGAATTAAAAATTAGAAGATTCTTTAGAAAATATGGAAAAACAATTATTATTGTTTTTGTAATATTTTCTATAATATTAGTTGTAAATAAATTTGCTGGAGAATTGAATAAAAATAAAACTCCAAAAACTACTTACAAGCCTAATGTTCCTATAATGGGTGATACAGATACTGTTCCTAAAAAAGTTCAAAAATCAGTAGAAGATTTTATTGATGAATATATTAGTTACTGTAATTTAGGTGAATATAATAAAGCTTATGAAATGATATCTGATGATTGCAAGGAAAATTATTTTGGTACATATACAGATTATGAAAATTATATAAAGAAAAGATTTGCAACTCATAAAGAATATGCTTTGCAAAGTTATTCTTTATATAATGGTAAATATATTTATTCAGTAAAATTATTTGATGATTTTCTTGCTACTGGTATTACTAATAGTACCTATCGTTATATTGATGAAAAGATAATTGCAAGTTATGATGAGAATAAAAAAATAGTATTTTCTGTTGGAGGATTTATTGATAAAAATGAAGTTCAATGTGTTCAAGAGAATAAATATTTAAAAGTAGATGTAAATGAAAAAATTACATTTTATGAATTTGAAGAATACAAAATAAAATTAACAAATAGATCTGATTATAAAATAATTATTCAAAATAATGAAGTTGAAAATACTGAAGTTTTAATAGATCTTGGAAATGAATCTAGATCCAATCTTAATACAGATGAAATTATTTTAGACCCACATGAATCTTATGATATAATACCTAGCTTTTCAAAGAGCTTTGATAATGGAAAAACAACTCAGTCTGTAATTTTTTCGTCAATTAGAGTAGTAGATGAAAATAATGAAGAAATAGATAAATTTAGTATGACTATGGGATTTTAGTTTGATAGGAGGTTGGTTTATGAATGATAATGAAACAGATCAAATGATAGAAAATAACAAACAAGAACTTCAACAAGAAAAAAGTAATATAGCAAGAACTGGAGAAAATATCGCTAAAAAAACTATACAACAAGCTACAAAAAATGGAGTAAAAGAAAAAGTTGTTACTAAAGCTATAACTTCATTAGGACCTCTAATTCCATATATAGTAGGTGCAATAGTAGTTGTATTTATATTTATAGCTATTGTAGGAATAGTAGGCTTCTTTATAACTGTTCCTGGTTTAATGAAAGGAAAATTAACTGGTTTTTTTAATGGAATTAGTGATTGGTGGAAAAAATTATACACATCAGAAGCAATGGTTAATGTTAAAGATGAAGATATAGTTGAAATGGGAAATTATATAGCAGATATGGGTTATGATTTAATTGGATTTGGCTTTATAACACCTAGAGATGAAGGCTATATTGCAACATCAGAATCTCTTGAAAATGATGGATATACAGTGGAAATAGATTCTGAAACAGGAACAGTAAAATACGTAAAAAATGGAACATATTATGATAATACTTTTATTTATAAAGATGGAATATCTTATAATGGAAAAACAGGTGAAAAGATTCAATATATATCTGATGATGGAGAAAATAATTCTGATTATACCAAATATGGAATCCAATATGATTCTTCTGGTAAAATTACTTCTTTTGAAAAAGTAGATTCTAGTCTACTTAGAAAATATGCTATTTCAAATAATAGAATTTTTGTTATTAGAAATTATGATAAAAATAATAATATAGTAAATTGGTTTCATGATTTATTTTATGGAGATGAAGAAGAAGCAAATGCTTGGTCAAAGGGGTTAATAAATTTATATCATGCTGAAAACTTTAAAGCAACTGAAGCTTATGATGGTACTAATATTGAGGTGGCACAAGGTTCAGATGGTAGTAGAACTTTAATAGTAGATGGTTCTGATAATAATGAAATGAAATTTGATTTAGATGGTTGGACTGGTAGATATGGTCTATCTGAAGATTTCCTTATCTCTCTTCATTTAGCAACATTATCTCCAGATCTTGTAGAGCAAATGGTTGAAACTTTTGATACTGAAGTTCAAGTTTATTTAGATAAAGTATCTAATGAAGATGAAAAGAACAAGGAGGATATTTCATGGGCAGAAGCAAAAGTTGTAGATACTGTTTCTAGTGTATATGGATTAAAAGATGGTCAAGATATTTCAGATGATGATGTTGGTCTTACTGTAAAAGATTTACCAAGTGTAGGAATTAATGCAAATGATGAAGGTTTAGATATTGCTTCATGGTGGATAAGTAATAATGAAGCTGTAGAGTTCTTTTATGATACAGAAATGGCTGGTCATAAATATTGTACAAATGGTTATAGAGCTGGAATACCAAATCATGTTTTACCATCTGGTGATACCAATAATTTTTCTGGAGGCTTTGATGATGGTTTAAATTCTATAAGTAATTTAAATGAATATATTGAAAACAATGTACCTAATTATATTTTAGATTATGATAATTCTACAAATGCTTTAAATACTGTTTCATACAATATGGCAGAAGTAGTAAAACAATTTGTTGATCAATTAGATGGTAGATATAATTTTAATAAAGATGATTTTTACAGTAAAGTTCATTTAGAAGATGATGATAAATGTTCTATTAAATCTTTAGTAAATAATGCTGAGAATCCTTATGATATTATTAAATTTGGTGGCAAATGGGCAAATAATGGTGGTTCAGTTGATCTAGGATATTATGGACTTTATGTACAATTACAAGATAATATTAAAGTTAGTCAAGATAATATTGGGTATGATGATTATTTTATGAGTAATTTCTTCGATTATTCTGGTAGAACTGAATTTAAAAATTATGTAGAGCCAGATTCAAGTGATCTTAGCGCAGCAGTATATTATTGGAATGAAAATAATGATTATTTGGAATTAGAAAATGTTGGTACTACATGTGTTTACGAGTTTAGTGATAATTTTAGCAGGGGCGAGCATTTAAATACATTTGATTGTAATTGCGATTTTTGTACAACATTTTGGAATAAATGGACAAGAGGTTTTCAAGTAGAATGGGATAAAGAAGGTGGAGATTCTATGTTTGATCCCTCAATTGTTAATATAGCTCAAATACCAGGTGATGACGTAAATTGCATGAGTGCTATTGATTTATATAGTTGGTATAATGATTATAAAGATCCAAATACAGGTTTTACTGAATCTATACAATATAATATTACTTTTTATTTTTCAAAAATGACTCCTAACAATGGTCAGATTTGTGTTACAAGATCATGGACAAATAGCGAGGCTAATGAAATACAATCAAGAAAAGATGAAATAACAACATGTTATGAACAAATTGTTAATTTAAAAAAAGATGGAAAAAGTTTAGAAGACGTAAAAAAAGATGTTGTTGTTTGTTCTCAATGTAAAGGCTATATACATGATGTTATAAAATCATTATTATCTGTTAATGATAATGATTTTTCAACAGAAATTCCATATATAGCTAGGGTTATAAATAGTTGGTTTAGAGATACATATTTTGTTATTCCAGAAGAGGCTGATACTGCTATAAAAGAAACTGAAGAAGAGTATCCATATTATGAAGAACATCCATTATATGGAAATAATATCTCTGTAATAGAGAATAATGATATAATATTAGAAAATACTGGCGAACTTTGGACTAAATATATTATGTACCAAAATAAATATGCTTTATTTTGGATAAATAATAATGGTGATTTATTCCAAAGTGAAAATGAGGTAACTGTGTTTTTAGATAATCTTCAAAGTGAAAAAGGATTAACTGATGCCGAAAGAGCAGATATTGAAACATTTTTAGATAAAAAATATGAATATAGTGAAAGTGATACTTCTTCTGCAATAGTTACATATGCACTATGGAAAGCAGAAACTGAAGAAGAACTTCAATCATCAAAAGAGAAAAAGGCTAATGAAATATTAGAAAAATATGGAATTTCTTTAGTAAAAATTCCAATAAATAAAACAATAGATAAGTTAAATCAAGATGGAGAAAAAGTTAAAGAGATTGCTTGGAATACTTATGGTTTAAATGAAAATAGCGGATCAATGGAATGGCAAGAAATGGATATTAATGAAAATTCACCATATTATTTAAGTAATGTTATTAATAATTATGGTGGAGCTGAAAAAGAAGGCACAATACAATATTATGTTGGATTACATAATGTATTTAATTTAACTCAAGTTAGAGATGCTCAAAGAGGAATGACTAATTCAAAAATAAAATATATGTTTAAAAATAGAAAATATTATAAATATGATGGATCTGTTCAAAGATCATATGATATTTACAATGATTGGAAGGAATGTATAAGTTTATTTGGAAATAATGAAGAAGATTTAAATAAAGTTTTACGAAATTATTATTTCAAAGGAACTGTTCATACACTTTATAAATTTGCAAGAGATTTTGATGATGATGGAATTGCAGATATTGCTAGTCCAAATATAACAACAGATAACTATGATGGATTAACAATTACTGAAGATACTGAAAAAACTTATGATCCAAGAAATCCTAGTTTAATTGATAAAATAGATTTAACTTTAGAAAGTTTAAATGCATTTTCAATATTAGAAAATACACCTTCAGAAGATGCAGAATACGCATATAGAGATTTAAAAGAATTATTGGTAGAATTAGATTATTTTGATACAGAGGATTTGGTTGAACCTGCTAAAGATATTTTAGAATGGCTACTTCCAGATTCAGGTTCTGCTGGTTGGCCAAATAGAGTATATGATAAAACTTCTGAATATGGAACTTTAATACATTCAAAAGATATGTATGATGTTCTAGATGAAATTAATATAGAGTCTGAACTTTATTCTAAGGAAGATATTATTGAAAAATATATTGAAATTGTTCAATCTTATGATGATGTATTAAGTAATTTTGAAATTAAAGATGGAGGATTATTAGAAACTTTAAATTTTAAATTATCTTCAATAGATGATTTAATAAATGTAATTAATGAGGTATTAGAAGATACTTCTATAGATAATTCAAAGAAAAGTGAATATGAAAATATAAAGGATACATATAGTAATGAGAAAATTGATGTTGAACAATTAATAGATAATGTTATGAAAGAAATGGATGAAATTACAAAAAATGATGAAGATCAAAATGATGAGGATCAAAATGAAAGTGAAGCAAAAATTAACTATGATGTATTAAATAAATTAGCTATTTCTTCTAGATCAAAAAAAAGTTCTGGAAATGTACAATATGAAGAAGTAAAAGATCCTGATATGCATTGTGAATCTATAACAACTATTAATGGTATAGAATATAGAAATTATAAACAAGGCTATTATGAATGGGGAGGTATTCCTTATTCACAAGGTAACATGGGTTCATCTGCTTGTGGAGCAACATCTTGTGCAGTTATATTAAGTGGTTATGGACAAGATCTTACTCCTAAAGATACTGGAGGGTGGATAACTGCTAATTTTCCTGGAGCTGAAACAAATGCAGAATCTTTAGTCGCTTGTTTAACAGAGCATGATGTTCCAGCTAAAGCTGATTATAGTAGTCCACATAATGAAATATTAAATAAAATTAGACAAGCATGGGAAGAAGGAAAACCAGTAATTGCTAATGTAGGACCTGGACAAATGACTAATTTTGGTCATTATATCGTAATATTAGGAGAATCAGATGGAAAAGTTGTTATATCACAAGTAGGTGGAAATGGTTATAGTTATATAGAAGATGGACATTTATACGCTGAAGGTAATTTAGAAGCATTAGATAGTAAAAACTATATAAAAGGTGTTATTATACCAGATATAGTACCTACAGGAGTAAAAATTTCAAGTTCTAAAAAAGTATTTGAAGGATTTGAACCAAATCAACCAATTGTTTCTCCTGCTACAGCAAAAGTTTTAGAAATAGGAACTATTACTGTAAATAATGAAACTAAAGAATCTGTTTTAGATACATATTATATATCTAATGAAGATACAAGTTCAGTCGAATCAGATGAACAACAAAACACTCAAGAAGATGATGAAGGAGAAGAAAAAGATGATGATGATGATGTTAAAGCTGAAAATGAAGAAGGAGTGGAAGTAAAGAAAATCATAGTTGATGAACAGAAATACAATGCAATAAGTGTTTTAGCAGATGAAAAGCAAATTGATGAGTCAAGTCCTTTTGGAAAATCTTATACGACAGGATATGTAAAATTAGAAGTAATAGGAAAGGAAACTATAGAAAGATTTAAAAGTCTTGAAAAATCAAATATAGCTGAAGGATTAAATGCTTTTTATGATGACTATTAT
Source organism: uncultured Clostridia bacterium (assembly GCA_947630235.1). Taxonomy (GTDB): domain Bacteria; phylum Bacillota; class Clostridia; order TANB77; family CAG-508; genus Scatovivens. Next base: position 42,116 of record CANRGN010000008.1, on the reverse strand, counting down.
AATGATGCAAATCATAAATCAGTTTGTGATAGCTTTACAATTTATATAGAGGGGATAGATCTTACTGGAGAATTAGAATCTGGTAATGCTTTAGAAAAAGACTTAAGTAATACTATTCTTGCAAAATTATTTAATGAAAATACTGATGGAGAGGATTTTTCAAGTTCATCATATACTACAAGTAATGATGCAAGTGATTCAAATACCACAACAAATACTACAAGTGATTCAAATACCACAACAAATACTACAAATGATTCAAATACTACAAGTGAAGATACAAGTGATTCGGAAACTTCAAGCAATGATGAAGATGATTCAGATTCAGTTGATTTAGATTCATTGTCTTTGAATTATTATACTGAAAGAGAAGCTCCAAAATATTATACTTTAGGTGCAAAACAAAAATTAGAACAAAAAGAAAAGAAGAAAGCAAAACTTCCTTCTGTAATAAAACTTGATGTAGAAGATGCGGAAGAAAATAATGGAGAAATTTATATAAAAGCTGGAACTATTTTAGGTGTTACTGGTAATTCTAATATAAAAATTATAATGAAAGATAAAGATAATGCAGTAATTGAAAATGTTGAAGAATATTTGGAAATTGAAGATGGAAGTGAAGTTAATACTTCATCAAAAGATATAGAAAAAGTTTATGGTGGAGAAATTAGTGCTTCAGAGAATGGAAAAAGAGAGCCACAAATAATAAGAAAGGCTTGTGAGAAATTTGGCTTTAGCCAAGAAGAATTAGCTAATGTCGATGAAATGATGAATGCTTTAATTGAGGTAGAGTCAAAATATGATTTAGATCCATTAGCAGTACTTGCTGTAGCACATCAAGAATCTACTTGTGGTATAGCTTATAAAAATAATGGAAGCCTAAAATATAGAGTATTTAATATACAACAATATCCAGATATGGATCAGACTACTTTTGTTGGAATGGATGGCGGATTTACATGTTGGAAGTCTTATGCAGATGCTGTTATGGATTTTGGAAATTATGTAAGAAATGGCTCACCATATAAGGGAACTGAAGGAGCAAAAACTATGGCTGATTTGGAAAAATTTGGAACTTATGGATGTATTTTTGAAGGTGCTGCTACTAAAGATGCTGAACATTATGAAAAATTAAAACAGTATTATGATGAGTTAAAATAATTTAATATTATAAATAACTAAAAATAGTTTAGGATTTATAGTTCTTTCTATTTTTAGTTATTTTATTTTTATAAAATAATAATAAAAATATATATGAGTTTTTAAAATATATTGTTAATAATTGACAAATATAATAAATAATATTAAAATATAATAAATATTTCTAAAGGGGAGTAGTTTTAAATTATTTATCAACAATCTCGGCAAAAAGCCTGGTAAATAAGCTACCATAAGTAGTAAACAAGACTTTTAAGAGAGTAATATGAAAAATATTATTTTCTTAAAAGTCTTATTTTATAATGTAAGGAGGAATATAAAAAAAATTAGTGTATATAATTTAGTGAAAAGAAAATTTAATTGTAAATTTAACAAGGACTAGCTAATAATGTAATACTTAAATTTTTAAAATAATATAATAGGAGGTAAAAATGAAAGAACAATGGTACAACAAAAGAATTGTTGATATTGAAAAAGAATTTGGAGTAGATAATTCAAAGGGATTAAATGATACTCAAGTAAAGCAAAATAGAGAAAAATACGGATTTAATGAATTAAAAGCTGGTAAAAAGAAATCTTTATTAGAAAGATTTATCGAACAATTTAAAGATTTTATGATTATAGTTTTAATTATAGCTGCAATTGTTTCTGGAATTGTTGGATATGTTCAAGGAGAAGGTATTGCCGATTCTATAATAATAATGATTGTTGTTATAGTAAATGCAATTATTGGTGTTGCTCAAGAAAGTAAAGCTGAAAAATCTTTAGAAGCTCTTCAAAAATTAAGTGATCATGCATCTAAAGTTTTAAGAAATGGTACTGTAACAGTTATTCCTGCTAGAGAATTAGTACCTGGAGATATTGTTATATTAGATACAGGTGATTATATTCCAGCAGATTTAAGAATTATAGATGCAGTTAATTTAAAATCACAAGAATCTTCTTTAACAGGTGAATCTGTTCCTGTTGAAAAACAATCTCAAGCTCTAGAAGGAGAAGTTGGAATTGGTGATAGAATAAATATGTTATTTTCTTCTAGTTTAATTACTTATGGTAGAGGAAAGGGTATTGTTGTAGAAACTGGTATGAATACTGAAGTTGGTAAAATTGCTGGAATTATAAATAGTACAGAAAAGCAAGAAACACCACTTCAAGTAAAATTAAATGCACTTGGTAAAACTTTAGGAATTGTCGCTTTAGTAATTTGTTTTGTAATTTTTGGTTTAGGATTACTTCAAGGAAAACCAGTTATAAATATGTTTATGACTGCCGTTTCTTTAGCTGTTGCTGCAATTCCAGAAGGTTTAGCTGCAATTACAACTATTGTTTTAGCAATTGGTGTACAAAGAATGGTTAAAAGAAATGCCATTGTAAAAAGACTTCCTGCTGTTGAAACTTTAGGTTGTGCTACAGTAATTTGTTCTGATAAAACAGGTACTTTAACACAAAATAAAATGACTGTAGAAAAAATTTATTGGAATAATAAATTAGTTGATCTTTCAAAAATAAAAGATCAAGATGATGAATTAAATACATTAGTTTATATAAATATGCTTTGTAATGATACCAAAATCGGTGATGGAGGTGTTCTTACAGGAGATCCTACTGAAACAGCTTTAGTTGATATGGGATTTAAGTTAAAATATAATAAAAATATATTTGAACAAAATCCTAGGGTAGAAGAAATTCCATTTGATTCTGAAAGAAAACTTATGACAACAGTTCATAAAAAAGATGGAAAATATTTGGTTTATACTAAAGGTGGAGTGGATGAATTATTATATTGTTGTTGTGGATATAAATTAAATGGAGAAGTTAAATATAATTTAAGTGAGTTTGCTAGAGATATTAGAAAAAATAATGAAGAAATGGCTAAAAATGCATTAAGAGTTTTAGCTTGTGCATATAAAGAATTAGATCACATGCCTACAAAAGAAGAGGTTAAGGATCTAGAAAAAGATTTAATATTTATAGGTATGGTTGGAATGATAGATCCTCCTAGAAAAGAAGTTAAATCTGCTGTTTCAAAATGTAAATCTGCTGGAATTAAAACTGTTATGATTACAGGTGATCATAAAGTTACAGCTTCTGCAATTGCAAAAGAGCTTGGAATTTTAAAAGACGAATCTGAAGCAATAACAGGTGCAGATTTAGAAAAAATGCCACAAGAATACTTAGAACAGCATATAACAGAATATTCTGTATATGCAAGGGTTTCTCCAGAACATAAAGTTAGAATAGTAAAAGCATGGCAAAAACATGGTGATGTTGTAGCTATGACAGGTGATGGAGTAAACGATAGTCCTGCACTTAAAACATCAGATATAGGATGTGCAATGGGTATAGTAGGTACTGATGTTTCAAAAGAAGCTGCTGACGTTATTTTAACTGATGATAATTTTTCAACTATAGTTTCTGCTGTTGAAGAAGGAAGAAGAATTTATGATAATATTCTAAAAGCAATTTCTTTCTTACTTTCTAGTAATGTTGGTGAAATAGTAGTTTTATTTTTAGCAACTTTATTCACACCTTTAATTGCTAAATTCTGCAATATTGAAAATGTATTCCATTTAGAAATTTTACTTCCTGTTCATATTTTATGGATTAACTTAGTTACAGATTCACTTCCAGCCTTAGCTTTAGCTTTTGATCCTGCAAATAAGGATATAATGAAAAGAAAACCTATTAAAAATACAAAAGGTATATTTACAAAAGGAATGACATGGAGAATTGTATATCAAGGTATAATGATAGGACTTCTTACTTTAATAGCTTTTGTTGTAGGTTTAAAAACAACAACCACTCCTATTGAAGGATTAACTTTAGATGAATCAAAAATAGAAATTGGTCAGACTATGGCATTTATAACACTAGCTTTAGCTGAATTAGTTCATGTATTTAATATTAGAGATAATAAAGAATCTATATTCAAAACTAATATATTTAATAATTTAAAACTAATTGGAGCAATTGCAGTATCTGCAGCTTTAATGTTTGTAATTTTATTAGTACCAGCTTTAAGAGAAATATTTAGTATACCTCATTTACCAACTAATAATATAATTGAACTTATTATTTTAATATTTAGTCCACTTGTAATAGTTGAATTTATGAAAGCTATAAAATGTAATGGGACAAAAGGTGAATAATATCGAAAATTGTAGTTTAATTATAAAAAAAAAGTTGAAATTAACATAAATACGTGATATAATTTAAATGTACAAAAATTAACAACCCAAAAAATAATTTGAAAGGGGACTGGTGTAATGCCGTACATTCGTTATCCAGATTCGTATGTATTGATCATAGAAAGGGGTAATAGTAAATATGGCTTTTTGATAATAATCAATAGAAAGATTGACCAAGTAGGGTATTTAGAAAGTGATAATCTAAATGATGCTATCCGGGAATTAAAAAATTTTATCAAAAAAGACCAGAAATACAAATTTCTTAGAATTTTTAGAAATTTTAACAGAAAAATGCAAAGATTCTTTGGAGAATTTTTCGTCTAATCAAAATAAAGCGGATATGAAAATATCCGCTTTATTTTGATTTTTTTATTTTTTTGTTCTAAAAAAGGTCATCCACAATATATTAATATAGAGGTGGATGAGCTATGTTATATTTTGAATTAGGATTAAATGATGAAGATTATTTAACAGAAAGAGAGTATAGAGCTTTTTGGAAAATAAGTAGAATAATATGGAATTTAAAATCATTTTTTGGAATTGTAGTTAAAAAGAAAATTGAAAATAAAGTGGTTTATGTAGTTCCAAAAGTAAATAAAAAATTTTTAAAAAAGTTAGGTAAGATATTAAAATTAAGTGGTAATAATTTTGTTTGTATTTCTGATGAATTGTATTACAAAGATGAATTTATGAGTATGGTTAAAACAAAAGATTGCGAAATTTGTGATGGCAAATGGGTATTTAAGTATATGCTTTCAAATATTCTAGATTATATTACTGAAATAAATAAAGAAAATTTTATAGATAAAGAAATAGCATTTTTAGTTGATGATAATTATGAATTAGTAATAGAGTATATAAAAATGTTAGCAAATAAATTTAAAGTTATAACTGTTGTAACCAATAATATAATAAATTTTTCAAAGGTAGGGGAAAGATTACTAAAAAAAGAAGGAATTGATATAAATTTGGTAAATAATTATAGAAAATCTTTGAGTAAAGTAGATATTATAGTAAATATTGATTTTAAAGAAGAAGAAATAAAAAAATATAATATATTTAATAAAGTTTATTTTATAAATTTTGATAATGGTTATGAGATAGATCATAGAAATTTTGAAGGTATTAATATTACTAAAGCACAAACATCTCTTCCAAAAAAATATGTACGATATGCAGAGCTTTTTAAAAATTTTAATTATTTAAATGTTTATGAAAGTTTAATAAGAAAAAAAACAGCAGTATATAATATTATAAAGGAAATTCAAAAAGATGAAATTGAAATAATCTTTCTAGAAAATGAAAATGGAATGATAAAAAATGAAGAATTTTTGGGAGTTGCCAAGAAAGTACTTGACAAATAATGAAATAAATCTTATTATTATGTGGTAATAATGCAAGGACAAATTCCGAGCTTTCTAAAAGAAGGGATGATGTAAAATGGAAAAAGAATTTCTAGTAACTCAAGAAGGATATGAAAATTTAGAAAAGGAATTAGAAGAATTAAAAACAGTTAAAAGACAGGAAATAGCTGAAAGAATTAAAGTAGCTTTAGGTTTTGGCGATTTATCTGAAAATTCAGAATATGATGAAGCAAAAAATGCTCAAGCAGCAAATGAAAATAAAATAGCAGAACTTGAACAAAAAATTAGATATGCAAGAATTATAGATGAATCTGAAATTGATACAGAAACTGTTCAAGTAGGAAATATAGTTAAACTTCATGATATTGAGTTTGATGAAGATTTGGAATATACTATAGTAGGAACTACAGAAGTAGATTTATCTCAAAATAAAATCTCAAATGAATCACCAATTGGAAAAGCTTTAATGGGAAAAAAGAAAAATCAAATAGTAAATGTTGAAGCTCCTTCTGGTGTTATAAAAATGAAAATATTATCAATAAAAAAATAAAGAAAAAACTTGTGCACTTTGGAAAATTCAAAAAAGTGCACAAGTTTTTTTTTATTTTTATAAAAACTACTGTTATTTTTTTTAATTTGTGATACAATATCATAAAATTTTATATAGATTAAAAAAACAAGGAGGACTTTATGTCAGATTTATCAAATGTTGAAGAAAAAATGAAAAAAACTATTAGTGTTTTTGCAGAAAATTTATCAGAGGTTAGAGCAGGTAGAGCTAATCCTGCAATATTAAATAAAATAACAATTAATTATTATGGTGTACCTACTCCAATAAATCAAGTTGCAGGAATTTCTGTTCCTGAAGCTAGAATGATTGTTATTCAACCATGGGATAATAGTGTATTAAAAGAAATAGAAAAAGCAATTATTGCTTCTGATATAGGATTAAATCCTAATAATGATGGAAAACTTATAAGATTAAACTTCCCTGAGCTTACAGAAGAAAGAAGAAAAGAATTAGTAAAAGAAATTAAAAAAATGGCTGAAGATACTAAAGTATCAATAAGATCAATTAGAAGAGATGGAATTGATAGTTCTAAAAAAGCTAATAGAGATAATATAATTACAGAAGATGAACTTGCAAAAGATGAAGAAAATATCCAAAAATTAACTGATAAATATATAGCTGAAATTGATAAAATGTTTGAAGAAAAAGAGAAAGAAGTAATGTCAATTTAGGGATACGAAAAGTGTTTCTAGGGAGGAATTAGATATATTATGAATAATCAAAATATACCTACTCATATTGCTATAATAATGGATGGAAATAGGAGATGGGCAAAAAAAAGAAATTTACCAGTTAAGCTTGGTCATTCGGAAGGTGCAAAAACTATTGAAAAAATAGTTGAATATGCAAATGAAATTGGGCTAAAATATATTACTGTATATGCTTTTTCTACAGAAAATTGGAAGAGAAGTGAAGAAGAAATTTCTAGTTTAATGTTTTTGCTTAGAACATATCTAGATAAATATAGTAAGAAAGCGCAAACACAAAATATTGTTGTAAAAGTTTTAGGAGATATTACAGCTTTAAAAGAAGATCTTCAAACTAGTATATTAGATTGTATTGAAAAAACTAAAAATAATACTGGAACAACATTTGCAATTGCTCTAAATTATGGTGGAAGAGATGAAATTGTTAAAGCTGTAAAGAAAATCTCTAAAGATGTTAAAGATGGAAAAATAAATGAAGAATTTATTACAGAAGATTTATTTAAAAACTATTTATATACAGCAGGAATGCCAGATCCAGATTTACTAATTAGAACAAGTGGTGAATATAGAACAAGTAATTTTTTACCTTGGCAATTAGTTTATACTGAATTTGTATTCTTAGATAAAAATTGGCCAGATTTTAATTCAGAGGATTTGGATAAGTGTATTGAAATATTTAACCAAAGAACAAGAAAATTTGGGGCAAAATAATTTGTAAAGGATAATAATAAATTATGAATATTAAAAGAGTTTTAACTACTGTTATAGGTATGCCAATTATTATTGCTATTTTTGTTTTGGCAAATCCGATAATTATTGATATATTATTAGCAATAGTTGCAATTAGAAGTATTTATGAATATAGTACATGTGCTAAAAAAACTTGTAATATAATTTCATGGATTGCTTATATTCCAGCTATAATGATTGCTTTTTTACACATTATATCAAAAGATATATGGCTTAAAGTATTACCTATAATTATTCCTGTATTTTTACTTTTTGCATTTTTTCAAGTAATAATTACAGATGGAAAAAATACATATAAAGATGTTGTTTATACTGTTACAGGTACTTTTTATTTAATAACATTAATTGTATTTTTTTCTTTATTATATGGTGCTAAAAATGGAAAAATATATATTTGGTATATAATGTTATCAGCTTGGGGATCTGATATACTTGCATACATAATAGGTAAACATTTTGGAAAACATAAATTTAGTAAAATTAGTCCTAATAAAACTATAGAAGGCTGTATAGCTGGTTTACTTGGAGCTATTATTTTATCTTTAATTTATACATTTTTTATAAATAAAGCTTTTCCTTTAAATATTGAATATTTACATATTATAATAATATCTGCAATTCTTGGAATTATTGGTCAAATAGGAGATTTTTCTGCTTCTGTTATAAAAAGACATTTTGAAGTTAAGGATTTTAGTGATTTATTTCCTGGCCATGGTGGAATGATTGATAGAATTGATAGTATAATTTTCATTGCTCCATTTGCATATTATAGTTTTATAATATTGCTAGGTTAGATTTTGGAGGGGTAAAGTGAGTTTTTTAATAGGTGCATTAAAAATTATATTTGTATTAGGTTTTTTAATACTAATTCATGAAGGTGGACATTTTTTAGTTGCAAAAGCTTGCAAAGTAAAGGTTAGAGAGTTTTCAATTGGCTTTGGTCCTAAAGTATTAGTTCATAATGGAAAAGAAACAAAATATACTTTAAGGCTTATTCCATTAGGTGGATTTGTAGATATGTTAGGCGAAGCTGAAAGAAAAAGTGAAAAAGGATCATTTAGTGAAGCTTCTGTTTGGAAAAGAATTGCTATTGTTATAGCTGGTGCTACTGTAAATATAGTTTTTGGTCTTATTGTTTATTTTTCTTGGGTTTCAATAGATTTTAATCAAATTTCAACTACAATTGACACTATTGAAACTAATTATAGTGAAAACTTAAAGGAATTAAAACCTGGAGATACTATTTTAAAAATTAATGGTAAAAATATTCATATAAAAAATGATTTAGATGAGGCTTTAGAAAATATAAAAAATGAAAATTTAGATTTAATAATAAATAGAAATGGTAATAAAAAGCAAATAAAAGTAAAAGCATCTAAAATAATAAATAAATATATTGGTGTTTATTTTTCTAATCTTAATGAAAATGATGTTCAAATTCAATATATCGTTGAGGATAGTCCTGCTGAAAAAGCTGGACTTAAGAAGGGTGATTTAATTCAAAAAATAAATGGAAATTCTATAAATGAACCAGATCAAATTACAGAAAACATGAATATGGATGAATTGATTTTTACAGTTGAAAGAAATGGCTTAAGTATAGAAAAAAAAGTAATAGCTGAAGATGTTCCAAAATATATATTGGGGGTTATGTTAAAACCAGCAGAAAAAAATATTAAAAATAGATTATATTTTGGATTCTGGCAAACTACTAGTTATCTAAAAGAAATTGGTAAGAATCTAAAAATGATGTTTACTGGAAATGTAAAAGTAGATCAAATGATGGGGCCAATTGGTATTTCTAGCACAATTGCTCAAACAAAAGGGTTTTCAGAATTTATTTATTTACTTAGTATTATTTCTTTATCTTTAGGTGTTTCAAATTTATTACCAATACCAGCTTTAGATGGAGGTAGATTACTTCTTTTAATTATAGAGGCTATTAGAAGAAAGCCATTAAAAGAAGATATAGAAATTAAAATACAAATGTTAGGTTTTTCTTTTCTTATTGCACTTTCTTTTTATATAGCATTTAATGATATAGTTAGAATTGGTGGATGATATTCTTTATATTAATAAATAGAAAGGAGTAAAGTTAGCTATTTCGTTAACTTAATTAGTAAAATGAGATGTAGTATATGTGGTAAACAAATTCCAAGTGGTACTTTTTGTGAAGATTGCTATAGAGAAGCTATGGAAGATAGAGTAGTTTCAAATAGAGAAATAAATAATGATAATAAAGTGTTAATAAAATTAAATAGAAAGTTTTTACCTAAATATAATATCTTAAAAGAATGGGAATTATTATTATTTTTTTTGTTATTATTTGTTTATAATGTTATTTTACTAAAAATGCAATTTTTGGTTATTTCAATTTTTTTAATAATTGGTTTATTAGCAATTTCTTTGTTTATAAGTAAAAGAATTGCAGTAGGAACAAAATGTTTGTTTTATGAAAATAAAGTAGTATATAAGTTTGATTTTTTATTTATTCATATAAAAAAGGTAGTTAAATATTCTGATATAAAAGATATTGTTTATAATCAACGTTTTTTACAAAAAAAATTTGGTTTAGGAAATATTGTAGTAATTCCAAAATCAAGAGGTATTATCTTTAAAGGGTTTGAAATTATGGATATTTCTAATGTAGAAGATGTTTTTAAGAAATTAACAAATACAATAGGATCAAAAATATTTTAACATGAGGTGAAATATGCAGAAATGTATAAAAGAGGTTTTCAAGGATTATAATATTGAAAATAATTTAGTTGAATCAAAAATAGAAAATATTAATTTATATAAAAAAACTAATAAATTACAGTTAGAGGTTTTTGCTGATAAAAAAATAAATATTCAGGATATATCTAGTTTTGAAGATTTTTTATGTAGTAAATTTAATGTAGCAAAAACTATAATTGACATAAAATATGATAATAATATAAAAATAGAGCAAGATCTTAAGGATGAATGGAAAAATATAGTAATGTATATAGCTAAAAAAGAGCCTTTTAGTAAAGCTATGCTTACAGGAAGCTTACTAAAATTAGAAGACGAAAATGTAAATATAGAGTTAAAAATAAAAGGAAAAAATTTTTTAGAATCCAAAAAATTTGATAAAGGTTTGGAACATATTTTTTGCAATTTATATGGAAATAAATATAAAGTAAAATTTGAAGAAAATATAGATGATAATTATGAACAAAAACTAGAAGAAATGAGAATACATGAAGAGGAAGAAGCTAGAAAAAAAATGTATGAAGAAGCTTTGATTGAAGCAGAACATAAAAAAGTTATTATTGAAAAACAAAAAGAAGAACAAGAGAAAATAAAATTGCAAGAGCTTGAAAAGAAAAAAGAAGAAGAACAAAAGCTTATAGAAAAAGGCGATATGGCTAAAGTAATTGAGCAAACAGAAGATGGGCCATCTCCTTTAATTTTAGGAAGAACAATGAATTTAAAAGGAGATTTTACTAAAATTACAGCTATAGCAGGATTAAAAGAAAATGAAGAAAAACGTGTTGTTCTATCTGGCGAATTAGTTTCTGGAAGCACAGAAGCTAGAACAATAAAAATAAAAAAAGATAATAGTGAAAGAGTTTTACTATCTTATAATGTTTATGATGGATCTAGTACAATAACATGCAAAGCTTTTATAGATCCTGAAATTGCAGGTGAAGTAGAAAAAAGATTAAATAAATCTAAAGGTTTGAAAATTGATGGTATTGCTAAATTTGATAGTTATGCAAAAGAAGTTACTGTTATGTCAAATGTAATTATAGAAACAGAAGGATCTAAAAAAGAAGTTCGAATGGATAATGCACCTTTAAAAAGAGTAGAACTTCATATGCATACTCAAATGAGTCAGATGGATGCTGTTACACCTTGTGCAGATTTATTAAAAAGAGCAATGAAATGGGGAATGAAATCAATTGCAATTACTGATCATGGTGTAGTGCAATCTTTCCCAGATGCATATCATTTATTAGGTGTTAATAATAAAGATTTAAAAGTAATTTATGGTGTGGAGGCATATTTAGTTAATGATGATGTTCCTCCTATAGTAGTAGATTCAAAAAATCAAAATATAGATGATGTTACTTATTGTGTACTAGATTTAGAAACTACTGGTTTTTCTCCAAAAACAGAAAAAATAACTGAAGTTGGAATAATGAAGGTTGTTGGTGGAAAAGTAATTGATAAATTTTCTTGTTTTGTAAATCCAGAAAAGCCAATTCCACCTAGAGTAGTTGAAGTTACTAAAATCACAGATGATATGGTTAAAGATGCAGAAACAATTGATAAAGTAATGCCAAAAATTATTGAATTTGTTGGAGATTCTATTATAGTAGCACATAATGCAAAATTTGATGTTGGATTTTTAAAATATAATAGCAATAAACTTGGTTTAAAATTTGATAATACATATTTAGATACTCTTGCTTTAGCAAAAGCGTTATTTCCAGATTTTAAAAAATATAAATTAGGTGCTATTGCCCAAAGATTAGATATTGAAGTTTTAGTTGCTCATAGAGCTTTAGATGATGTTGATACTACTGTAAAAGTATTTAATGTAATGCTTGATAGACTTAGAAAAAAGGATATAAAAACATTAGATGAGATAAATGATGTTTTTGATTTGAAAAAAGATCCAGAATTATATAAAAAATTAAATTCTTATCATGCAATAATATTAGCTAAAAACTATGTTGGGTTAAAAAATTTATATAAACTTGTTTCTATTTCACATTTACATTATTTTTATAAAAAGCCTCGTATATTAAAATCTTTATATAAAGAGCTTTCTGAAGGTTTAATTTTAGGAAGTGCTTGTGAAGCTGGTGAATTATATAGAGCAATATTAAATGGTATGTCAGATAGTGAAGTAGAGCAAATAGCTAATGATTATGATTACTTAGAAATACAACCACTTGGAAATAATGAATATTTATTAAGAGAAGGGATGTTAAATTCTAAAGAAGATTTGATAAATATAAATAAAAAAATTGTTGAACTTGGTGAAACACTTAATAAACCAGTTGTAGCTACATGTGATGTTCATTTTATGGATCCAGAAGATGAAGTTTATAGAAGAATTTTAATGGCTGGACAAAAATATGATGATGCAGATAATCAAGCACCTCTTTATTTAAGAACAACTGAAGAAATGCTTAAAGAATTTGAATATCTAGGCGAAGAAAAAGCTTATGAAGTTGTAGTTACAAATACAAATTTAATATCTGATATGTGCGAAAATATTAGTCCAATTTCACCAGAAAAATGTGCTCCACATATACCAGGCTGTGAAGAGGATATTAAGAATATAGCTTATGAAAAAGCTACAAGATTATATGGAGAAAATCTTCCAGAAATAGTAAAATCAAGACTAGATAGAGAATTAAATTCTATTATTTCAAATGGATATTCTGTTATGTATATAATTGCTCAAAAACTTGTATGGAAATCTAATGAGGATGGATACATAGTTGGATCTCGTGGATCTGTTGGATCTTCTTTAGTGGCTTTCATGACAGGTATTACAGAAGTAAATTCACTTCCTGCTCATTACAGATGTCCAAATTGTAAGTTTTCGGATTTTACTGATTATGGTGTAATAAATGGATTTGATTTACCAGATAAAAATTGTCCAAAATGTGGCCATAAATTTGATAAAGACGGAATGGACATACCTTTTGAAACATTCCTAGGATTTAAAGGTGATAAAGAGCCAGATATAGATTTAAACTTTTCTGGAGAATATCAAGCTAAAGCTCATAAATATACAGAAGTAATTTTTGGAAAAGGAACTACATTTAAAGCAGGAACTGTTGGTACAGTGGCTGATAAAACTGCTTATGGATATGTTAGAGGATATTTTGAAGATAGAGGAATTCCTGTAAGTAATGCAGAAATAACTAGACTTTCTGTGGGTTGTACAGGAATAAAAAGAACTACTGGTCAGCATCCAGGAGGAATTATAGTTGTACCAAAAGGAAGAGAAATTTACGAATTTACTCCTGTTCAACATCCAGCAGATGATCCAAATTCAGATATTATTACAACACATTTTGATTATCACTCAATAGATCAAAACTTATTAAAACTTGATATTCTGGGCCATGATGATCCTACAATAATAAGAATGCTTCAAGATATTACAGGTTATGATCCAACAAAAGTTCCTTTAGATGATAAAGAAACAATGAGTATATTTAGTTCAACAACTGCTCTTCGGAGTTACACCAGAGCAGATTCATTCAGAAGTTGGAACATATGGAGTTCCAGAATATGGTACACCTTTTGCTAGACGGAATGCTTTTAGAAACTAAACCTACAACATTTGAAGAGCTTATTAGAATATCTGGTTTATCTCATGGTACTGATGTATGGCTGGGAAATGCACAAGATTTAATTAGAGCTGGAACAGTTACACTTAGTGAGGCAATATGTTGTAGAGATGATATTATGCTTTATTTAATTAGAAAAGGATTACCACCTGATGCTTCATTTAAAATAATGGAAGCTGTACGTAAAGGAAAAGTTGCAAAAGGAAAAGAACCAAAATGGCCAGAATATGTCGAAATGATGAAAGAACATGATGTTCCTGATTGGTATATGGAATCTTGTAAAAAAATAAAATATATGTTTCCAAAAGCTCATGCTGCCGCTTATGTTACAAATGCTTTTAGAATAGCTTGGTTTAAAGTTCACATTCCACTAGCATATTATAGTGCATATTTTACAATAAGAGCTAAACAATTTGATACAGAAGTTATGTGTTATGGAAAAGAAAGAGTATTAAAGAAAATGCAAGAAATTGATGAAGCAGGAAATAGTGCTCAAAATAAAGATTTAGAAATGTATCCAGTTTTAGAACTTGTTTTAGAAATGTATGAAAGAGGTTATGAATTTTTACCAGTAGATTTATATAAATCACATGCTAGTAAATTTTTAATACAAGAAAATAAAATAAGGCCACCTTTAGATAGTATACCTGGTCTTGGTACTGTTGCTGCAGAAGGTATCTATAAAGAAGCTCAAAAGGAAGAATTTGAATGTATTGATGATTTACAAGAACGTTCAAAATGTGGTAAATCAGTAATAGAACTTTTAGAAAAATTTGGTTGTTTAAAAGGAATGACTCAATCTAATCAATTAAGTTTTTTCTAAAAATTGTATAAGTAAAAAATTTAATATAAATTCAAAAGAAAAGAGGGATAAAAATGGAAGAAGAAAATGTTAATAAACAAGTTAAAGAGCCTATAAAAATAAGTTTAGTTGGAGGTTTATTACTTTTTATGACATGTGCATCTATTTCTTTAGGAGCACTTTATCTTATATTTAATTAAAAGCAATTTTGTATAATTTTGTAAAAAAATGTTGCAAATCTAATAATAATGTGTTATTTTATTAATATAGTTTTTGCAAATATAAGCAGATAAAAAAAAAACCCTTTTTTTATCTGCTTTTTGTTTTTTATTCAGTAGCAAGTGAGCCAAAGGGACGTAGCAAGTGGTACAGAATAAAAACATTGCAAGGGTATGGAAGGAGTATTAAATGAGTACAAAGTATATTTTTGTAACAGGTGGAGTAGTATCTGGTTTAGGTAAAGGAATTACAGCAGCAAGCCTTGGAAGATTATTAAAAAATAGAGGATATAAGGTAATAAATCAAAAACTAGATCCATATATAAATGTGGATCCAGGTACTATGAGTCCTTATGAGCATGGAGAAGTTTTTGTTACAGATGATGGTGCTGAAACAGATTTAGATTTAGGTCATTATGAAAGATTTACTGATGTTAATTTATCACAAAATTGCAGTCAAAGTTCAGGTAAAATTTATCAAAATGTTATAGAAAAGGAAAGAAGAGGAGATTATCTTGGAAAAACTGTACAAGTTATACCTCATATTACAAATGAAATAAAAGATAAAATTTATAGTTTTGATGATAAAGATGTAGATATTGTTATAACTGAACTTGGAGGCACTATTGGTGATATAGAAAGTTTAGCTTTTGTTGAAGCAATAAGACAAGTGGGTCTTGAAAAATATCCTGAAGATGTTGCTTATATTCATGTTACTTTGCTTCCATATATAACAGGTTCAAATGAAATGAAATCTAAACCTACTCAACATTCTGTAAAAGAATTACAATCTTATGGAATAAAACCAGATATTTTGGTTTGTAGATGTGAAAGCAAAATTCCAGAAGAAATTAAACAAAAATTAGCATTATTTTGTAATGTTAGACCAGAAAATGTTATTCCTAATTTAACTGCAGATAATCTTTATGCAGTGCCTCTATTATTAGAAGAAGAAGGTTTAGCTAGAGCTGTTTGTAAGCATCTTCATTTAGAAAAATCAGAGCCGCAAAATGATGAATGGAAAAAAATGATAGAAAATATTATGAATATAGATAAAGAAATAGATATTGCAATTGTTGGAAAATATATGCAGCTTCAAGATTCTTATTTATCTGTTGCAGAAAGTCTTCGTCATGGAGGATTTGCTAATAATGTAAAAGTGAATGTAGGATTTGTGGATTCTGAAGAAATAAATGATCAAAATGTTAAAGAAATTTTAGGCAAATATAAAGGAATTGTTGTTCCAGGTGGATTTGGAAATAGAGGAATAGAAGGTAAAATTGCTACAATAAAATATGTAAGAGAAAATAATATTCCTTTTTTGGGAATATGTTTAGGAATGCAAATGGCAGTAGTAGAATTTGCAAAAAATGTATTAAATTTAGAGGATGTAAATTCAGCAGAGTTTGATCCAAATTGTAAAAATCCAGTAATACATATTATGGAGGAGCAGAAAAATGTAATTTCAAAAGGTGGAACAATGAGACTTGGAAGTTATCCTTGTAAAATAAAAGAAGAAACTTTAGCCCAAAAAATATATGGTACAGATTTTATAGATGAAAGACATAGACATAGATTTGAATTTAATAATAAATATAAAGATGAGTTAGAAAGAAATGGATTGATTGCATCTGGAACATCACCTGATGGAACTTTGGTAGAAATTGTTGAAATTCCTAATCATAAATTTTTTATAGCAAGTCAATTTCATCCAGAATTTAAATCAAGACCAGATAGACCAGCTCCATTATTTAAAGAATTAGTAAAAGCATGTATAGATAATATATAACAAAAAGAGGACGTTAGTCCTCTTTTTGTTTTTAAATTGAATTCACCGCGATCATTATATTAACAGGATAATCAAAATCCTCAACATAATAACCATTTTTATCCTTTTCACCGTATTTTTCGATTTGAGTACGGGAATCAGATATAGAAATTTTACCTATTGTGTTCATTGCACATCTAAGCCCTAATTGGAATGCGATTCCGGCATTAGCATCTTGAATGTCTGGGTATGGTGGGTCTAATTTAGGGATGAAAGGTCGAAAAATTTCGGACGATGTGGAGTTTTTCACTCTAAAGTGGAAAAAAACAATATCCTTCAACAAATTATCTAATGTGAAATCAGAAGATATCTTAGATACCAAGTGAAGGTGACTTATTATTTCCTCTGGGATTGAATCGAAACTATTGGTATAACCAATAACAATTTTGTTTTTTCCAATAGCATATCCACATTCCCAAGCTGTTCCACTATCACAGTATGGGTGAAGTTCTGTTCCTCTAAAGTTTGAAAGATTTGCCAAAACGTAGTCTGAAGAGTTAATCATTTTCATATTGGCTTTTACAATCTGAAACGCTTTTTCTTTTTTGGATAAAGAAGAATCAGCAATTTCATTGTCAAGAGGAAATAGTCCTTCGAATCCGTTAGCTTTGCAAAGAGCTTTTAACCGATTTCCAAGCTCTACTGCATTTGGTGCAAATACATCGGGTCCTGCTAAATAAACTTTTTGCATAATAATATGCCTCCTTATAATTATATGATGAAGGTTTATAACGTATGACTTCATAATTATACTATCTTTTTTTTTGTAAAGTCAATATTTTTTACAGAAATATTACAAAATTGAAAAAATTTTTAATAAAATCTACACAAAAAAATAATTTAATGATATAATTCAAAAAAATGTATACATATGATACTTGGAGGAAATAAATTAAATGGGTAAAATAGTTATTTTAGACGATTTAACTATAAATCAAATAGCTGCTGGTGAAGTTATTGAAAGACCAGCTTCTGTAGTTAAAGAAATGGTTGAAAATTCCATTGATGCTGGAGCTAAAAATATTACTATTGAAATAAAAAAAGGTGGAATAGAACTTATAAAAATTACAGATGATGGTTCTGGAATTAGTGAAGATGATATGGAAATTTCTTTTGAAAGGCATGCTACTAGCAAAATAAGAAGTAGTAAAGATTTACAAACAGTTACTACAATGGGATTTAGAGGTGAAGCTTTAGCTAGTATTTGTGCAATTTCTAGAGTGGAAATGGTTTCAAAAACAGCAAATGATGAAATTGGTCATAAAATTATAGTTGAAGGTGGACAAATAAAAGAAAAATCTGAAATTGGATGCCAAAAGGGAACTACAATAACTGTTGAAAATTTATTTTATAATACTCCTGTTAGATATAAATTTTTAAGAAAAGATTATACAGAAGCTGGATATATAGAAGATGCTGTAACTAGAATTGCTTTAGTTAATAAAAATGTTGCAATTAAACTTATAAATTCTGGAAAAACAGTAATACAAACATCTGGAAATAATGATACTAAATCTGTAATATATAGTATTTATGGAAAAGACGTAACAAATGGAATTAAAGAAGTAAATTATTCTTATGAAGATATGAAAATAACAGGCGTTGTTGGAAATCCACAAATTGCTAGAGGAAATAGGGGATATCAATTATTTTTTGTAAACGGAAGATATGTTAAAGATAAAACACTTACATCATCTGCAGATAATGCCTATAAAGATATATTACCTGTTAATAAATATGGTTTTCTTATTTTAAATATACAAATGGATCCAAGAAAAGTAGATGTTAATGTTCATCCAGCAAAATTAGAAGTTAGATTTGAAGATGAATCGCTTATTTATAAAGCTGTATACCATGCTATAAAATCTGGATTAGAAGATGTTAAACCTGCTATAATACATGAGACTGAAGATGTAAAAACTGATGTAAAAACTGAATTAGAAGATTCTAAAACTATTGAAAAAATTCAAGAAAAAGAATTTTCCATTGAAGAAAAGAAAAATTTTGAACCAAAATTTGAACTAGAAGAAGATATAGTTCAACCTAAAATGAGAACAGGGTTTACTGATTTATTAAAAAAAGTTATAAGAAATGGTGATAGCAAAAGAGAAGAATTTATTCAAGATAATGTTGTTGAAGCTATTTTTGAAGAAAGAAAAGGAAAAAAAAGAGCTACACCAGATTTTGAAGAGTTTGATAATGATGAAGAAATTGAAAAAAAACAAAATAAAATCGATTTAGAAAAAAAAGAAGATGAAAAAAGAACGATATACAATAGTAATTTTAAGTTTATAAAAGAAACTTATGATGATGAAAATATGGTTCCAAAAAAAGAGTTTGAAGAATCTGATATTATTTTTAATAAGAAAATAAAAGAAAATGATTTAGAAAAAAATAATGATAATACAAAAGAATCTGAAGATAAAAATGTAGAAAAAATTGAGCAAAATAAAAATCCAGAAGAAATTATTAAAAAAGAAAATAATATTATTGAAGATGTAAATGAAGAAAATGAATCATCTCCGGAAAAATCTATAAAATTTGGTAATGTATCAATTGTTAGTGAAACGTCATCTGCTACAATGAATTTTGAAGAATTTATAAAAGAAGAAAAAAGATTAGAAGAAACAGAAGTTATAAATGAAGATTTTAAAGAAATTAGTAAAGAAGAAAAAATTGAAGATATTACTAAAAAAGAAGAAAGTATAAATGAAAATAAAAATTCAACTTCTGAAATAGATGAATTAACAGAGTTTATTGTTAAAAATAAAATAGATAATTCTATTGAACCTACTCAAATTTTAGATACAAATAAAATTAGAGATAAGTTACCAAATATAGAAAAAAACGATACAAGTGATGTATCACCTGAATTTGCTGAAATGTATAAAAAAACCTTTGGAAAAGATATTACTAAGAAATCAGAAGAAAAAGATAATATTGTAGAAACATATAATGATTTTCTTTATTCAAATACGAATGAAAATTTAAATGTATTTGATAGAGAAGATGATTATATTCCCGAAAGAAAATATAGATTTATAGGAATTGTTTTTGATTCATTCTTAATTATTGAAATTAATAATGAAATGTATATAATTGATCAAAGATTAGCTTATGAAAGAATAATTTATGATAGAATAAAAGATAATTATTATAATGAAGAAAAGAAAGATTCTCAAATTCTATTATTACCAGATATTATATCTTTAAATAAAAAACAAATTGCTATAGCAAATGAAAATATAGAAATGTTTGAAAGAGCTGGATTTGGCTTTGAAGAGTTTGGCGCAAATACTTTAAAATTATATGCTGTACCTGGTTTATGTGAAAAACTAAACACAAAACAGTTATTTATAGATATATTAGATAGTTTAGATAGTGTATCAATTATTTCAAAAGAAGAAAAGGAAGAAAAATTTATCTCAACAATTTCACATAAATCTGCTATAAAATCTAAATTAAATTTAGAAGAAAGAGAACTAATTCAAGTTTTAAATGAATTGTTAAGTTTAAAGGAGCCTTTTATTTGCGCTGATAATAAACAGATAGCTATAAAAATGACTAAAGTAGATTTTGAAAGAAAATTCAGTAGAAGATAGGAGCTTTTTTATATGAAACCAAAAGTAATTGTTATTGCTGGCCCTACTGCTTGTGGGAAAACAGCTTTATCTATAGAGCTTGCAAAGAAAATAGATGGTGAAATAATATCTAGTGATTCAATGCAAATTTATAAAGATATGAATATAGGAACAGCTAAAGTTACAAATGAAGAAATGCAAGGTATAAAACATTATTTAATAGATATAGTATCTCCTTCTGAAAGATATTCTGTATCAAATTTTAAAAAAGATGCAGAAAGTGCAATGGAAACAATACTAAAAAAAGGAAAATTTCCAATAATAGTTGGAGGTACTGGATTATATATAAATTCCTTAATATATGGAATAGAATATCCTGAAATAAATTTTGATGAAAATTATAGGAATGAACTTATGGAAAAGGCAAATACAAAAGAAGGGTTACAAGAATTATATGATGAAGCCAAAAAAATAGATTATGAAGCAATGAAAAATATTAGTCCAAATGATAAAAAAAGAATAACAAGGGTTTTAGAAATTTACAAAAATACAGGTAAAAATAAAACAGAAAATGAAATTTTATCTAGACAAAAAGAAGTAAAATATGATTATAAGCTTTTTGTTTTAAATATGGACAGACAGATTTTATACAATAGAATTAATTTAAGAGTAGATAAAATGTTAGAATTAGGATTGCTAGATGAAGTTAAAAATTTATTAAAAAAATACAATAATACTTCTACAGCAATGCAAGCAATAGGTTATAAAGAAGTTGTGGAGTTTTTTAATGGTAATATAAGTAAAGATGAAATGATTGAAAAAATCAAACAAGGTTCTAGAAATTATGCCAAAAGACAATTGACGTGGTTTAGAAAAAATAAAGATGCTATATGGTTAAATAGTTTAGATGATATAGAAAATAATATTAATATTATTTTAGAAGGTGTAAAAAGTGAGTGGAGAAAAAAGTAGAATTATAGGAGTTATTATACTTATAATTGTATTGATTTTTTTGATGGCAAATAGTGCAAATCTAATTAATAAATCTGTTGATGTATTTGTTGTTGAAAATGGTGCTTTATCTTATGAAGAATCTGTAGAAGGATATATAATTAGAGATGAAATTGTTTATAAAGGTCAAAATTATAAAAATGGTATGGTACAAATAAAATCTGAAGGAGATAAAGTGAGTAAAGATGAACCAGTTTTTAGATATTATTCAAATGGAGAAGATGAATTAAACAATAAAATAACTGAATTAGATGAAAAAATAAATAATGCACTAGAGGAAAGTGGTACTAATTCACTTAATCCTAATCCTGATATAATAAATTTAGAAAAACAAATAGAAGGTGTTTTAGATAATTTATATGAAGTAAATGATTTAGAAAAACAGGAAGAATATTTAAAAAAAATAAATGATTATATAACAAAAAAAGCTAATATTGCTGGTGAGTTAAGTCCTGCAGGCTCTTATGTTAAAGATTTAATAAATGAAAGAAATTCTTTAAAAGAACAGTTAAATGGAAATTCAGAAATTATAAAAACTAATATGGCAGGTATACTTTCTTATAGAGTAGATGGCTGTGAAGAAATTCTAGGAACGAAAGATTTTTCTTATTTAAATGAAGGACTTTTAAATAATTTAGATATTAGTGTTGGTTCAACAATTCCACAAAGTTCAGAATGTGGAAAAGTTATAAATAATTTTTTATGTTATATTGCTTGTCCGATTTCATCAGAAATTTCAATGGAAGCGAAAGTTCGGAGATAGTGTAACATTAAAACTTTCAAATTCTATGCAAATACCTTCAACTATAGAATATATAGTTGAAAATGGTGATTCAAGAATAATAGTTTTTAAAATAAAGCAAGATGTGGAAAAGTTAATTGAATTTAGAAAAATATCTTTTGAAATTGTTTGGTGGAATTATTCTGGATGGAAAATAAGTAATAAAGCTATTAAAGAAGAAAATGATTTATCCTATGTATATAGGAATAAAGCTGGATATACAGAAAAAGTTTTGGTAAAAGTATTAAGGCAAAATGATACATATTCAATAGTAACTAATTATAAAAAAGAAGAATTACAAGAATTAGGATTTACAAATAAAGAAATAGAAGATATGCCAGAAATAAAAATTTATGATGAAATATTAATTTCAAAATGAAATTACAAATGTATATTTATGTTACAAAAAAATTACAATATAATTATCTTTTTATGACATTTCTGAAAAACTATTGACATTACAAGCTAATTATAAGATACTATGAATATGTAATTACTAATGAAAAGTAAAATTTTAGGAGGTTAAAGATGGCAGTTCCTGCATTCAAAAAAATAATGAATTATTTATGGGGAGAAAACGAAGAGTCTGCTCAAGATGGATATGATGAAGTTGATGAAACACAAAATGGGTATGATGAATCTGCTGAAGACGAAGAAAGTAGCGAATCATTAGGTTTGTTTAGAAAAAAAGCTAAAGTAAGTGCTCCTCAGCAAATAAAAATGAAAATAGCTAAACCAACTAATTTTGATCAAGTTGATGAAGTTATAAGTGAATTAAAAAATAAAAATGCTATAGTTATAAATTTAGAATATGTTAATAAAGATGTAGCTAGAAGAATTGTTGATGTGGTAAGTGGTGCTATAAAAGCTTTAGATGGTCATATAGAAAAAGTTTCTAATTCCATATTTGTAATTGCACCATTTAATTATGATATAGTAAATGAAGTAACTAAAGAAAAAATTGAAAGCAAATTTTCAACATCTTGGGTAAAATAATATTATTAGATT
Organism: uncultured Clostridia bacterium; assembly: GCA_947630235.1. Taxonomy (GTDB): domain Bacteria; phylum Bacillota; class Clostridia; order TANB77; family CAG-508; genus Scatovivens. The sequence continues at coordinate 18,805 of CANRGN010000008.1, read as the reverse complement.
CCCATACTAATAAAAGTAGTAAAATATATAGTAGAATTAAGTAGGAATGTGCTAATATTGATTCTATAAAACTTCTGCTAATTATAATAGGAGGATTAAATATGCTAACACCTTTAGACATAGAAAATAAAAAATTCCCTAAGTCAATAAAAGGTTATAATATAGATGATGTGGATAATTTTCTTGACGAATTAACCATTGAATATGAAAAGCTTTATAAAGAAAATGCCGAACTAAGAACTCAAATAGAATTTTTGCAAAATGATTTAGAACATTATAAAACAGTTGAACATACTTTACAAAATACTTTAGTAATGGCTCAAACCACAGCTGATAATATGATAAAAGATGCTCAAAAGTCAGCAGAAGATATAAAAAGTATTGCTAAACAACAAGCAGATGAAACTGTAAAAAGTGCACAGTATAAATCAAAATCTGCAGTTGAAGAACTAGAAAGAAAAGAATTTGAGCTAAAATTAAAAACAGAAGAAACTAAAAAGAATTTTGAAATATATAAATCGAAAATGGAAATGCTGTTAATAGCTCAATTAGATTTATTAAAAGATATGAATAAGGAAGAATAAAAAACGTTAATTTATAACGTTTTTTTTTTATTCGGTATGAAAATTTTATATAGATAGGCTTAAGTAAAAGCATTGCACATAATTTTTGTGAAAATTGGCACACGAACAATTTAACGTTGACTTTGCAATATATTTTTACAGTCTGACATAAGAAAAAGTCCACTATTGTTCTAGAAAAAATTATAAAGAAAATTATCATTTTAAATATAAATTAGTTATAAAATGGTTGAAATTTGAATTTTATATTCGAAAATTTTATTAAAATAATATATGAATGTAATTGACTTTAAGATAAATGGGTTATATAATTTGTAATTATTGAGTTAGAAAAAATTTATTACAATAGAATTAAGTATGTATTACATTTTTGTTAATGTTATTGACTTTATTTATTTTTAGAATAAAATATATATGTATAATAGAGGTAATATATGAGGATAATAGGCGGAAAATTGAGAGGAACTAAACTTTTTACTTTAGATGGTTTAGAAACTAGACCTACTTTAGATAGAGTAAAAGAGTCTTTGTTCAATATTATTTCTGAAAAGATAATTGATAGCAAAATTTTGGATTTATTTTCTGGAAGTGGAGCTTTAGGAATAGAAGCAATTAGTAGAGGTGCTAAAAAAGCATATCTTTGTGATAATTCAAAAAAAGCTATAAATATAATAAATCAAAATGTAAAAAAAACAAAATGCGAATCGCAAGTTAGTGTTCTATTGAAAAATCATATACAAGCTTTAGATTATTTTTTTAATTTAAAGGAGAATTTTGATATAATTTTTTTAGATCCTCCATACAGATCAAATTATGCAGAAGAAGCTATACATTATATTTTAAGAAATAATCTATTAAAAAATAATGGAATTATAATAATAGAAACAGATGATAAAGGCAAAACCGAGAAGTTACTTGAGGAAGAGGAAGTAGAGATTTACGATATTAGAAAATATGGTAGAGTATCTTTAATTTTCTTAAAGCGAAAGGGGTAAATAATGGAGATTTTTGCATTATTAGATAAATTAGAAGATATGTTAGAAAAAATAAATATAATACCCGTAATAGATAAAGGTTTTATAAGTCAAAAAGATAAAGCAGAAATGTTAGAAATAATAGGAGAGATTAGACTTAAATCACCAGACGAATTAAAACAAGCAAAATGGATAAAAGAAGAAAGAGAAAGAATTATTGCAGAAGCTGAAAAAGAAGCAAAAGATATTTTAGATGAAGCAGATCATAGAATAATTTCTATGATAAATGAACATGAAATTACCCAAAAAGCTTTAGAGAAAAAGGATGATATAATGGCTGCTGCAAATGAAATTTATAGAAATATTACTCAAGATGCTTTAAAATATGAAGATGAAGTTTTTGGTGGGATAGAAAATACTATATTGCAGCTTGCACAAAATCTTAATGAAGTTGAAGTTAAATTGCAAAACACATTAGAAACCATAAAAAACAGTAGAAAAGAAGAATAATAAGGGGGGCGGATGTGTATCCGCTCTTTTTAGGATGTTTAACAATTAGGAGGAATTAACAGTGGCAACTAAAAAAAGAAAATCTACAAATAATACTAAGAAAAAGCCAACAGGAAAAAACAGTAATTCTAACGTAATAGATATTGATTTAGCAGTAATACTAATGGTAGTAATTGGTATATTACTATTTGTTTTAATATATGCAGAAGCAGGTTCTTTAGGTGCAATAATAGGGCCTGTTATGGGAGGAATAATTGGAAAAATAAAATATATTATCCCAATAGGATTTTTTGCAATAGGGATAAATTTAATGAAGGCCAAAAAAAATTATTTATCATCAAAGTTAATTCAATATGCTTTGTTTTTAGGTTGTATTGCTTCAATTTTAACTATTTTTCAAGTTTCAAAAGGAACTATAAATATAAAAGAATTATCTCTTACAGATACAGTTCAAATAGCATATGAACTTGGCGAAGAAAATATAGGTGGAGGAGCAGTAGGTGCTACTATTGCTTATGTATTTATAAAATTATTTGGATTATTTGGAGGTGCAATAGTATCTTGTGGAATAGTAGCTTTATCTTTAGTTTTTACATTTGGAATAAGACCTTCAAAAATTTATTTAAATGTTGCTGAAAAGCTTGATGAATTAAAAGAAGAACAAGCAGATGAGCTTGAAGCAATAAATGAAAGAAGAAAAGAAAGACAAGCTAAAAAGAAAAATAAAATTCCAGAAATTGAAATAGATGATGAAGATGAGGTTGAAGAAATAGAAGAAAAACCAAAACCAAAATCTAAACAAAAGAAAAATGTTTTAAAACCTGCTCCTGAAATTATTATGGATGATCAAATTACAATTGATATGGGAGAAAAGGAGGAAGAAATAGAAGAGCCAAAAATTTTTGGTTTATTTGGTGGAAGAAAAAATCAAAAAGAAGAAATACCAGATAGAATAGAAGAAACAAAAGAAGAATCTAATCCAAATGAATTAGAAGCTAATTTATTTAAACAAGAGGAAGAAGTTAAAGAAAGTAAAGTAAAAGAAGTTTTACAATTAGAGCATAATATGATTACTATGGAGGACGAAAATTACGAATTTCCACCAATAGAATTTATGAAACAACCTGTTAATAAAGGTCCAAAAAGCTCTAAAAAAGCATTAGCAGATATAGCCACAAAGCTTCAAAAAACATTGCATAGTTTTGGAGTATCTGCAAAAGTTGAAAATGTATCTGTAGGTCCAGCTATTACTAGATATGAATTAAAACCAGCAGAAGGAGTTAGAGTTAGTAAAATTGCAAATCTTTCTGATGATTTAGCTCTTAGTTTGGCAGCAGAAAGTATTAGAATAGAAGCTCCAATTCCAGGAAAACAAGCTGTACGGAATTGAGGTTCCAAATCCTGAAAAAGAAATGGTTAATTTAAGAGAAATAATTGAATCAGCTTCATTTTCAAATGCAGAATCTAAGCTTGCTTTTGCTTTAGGAAAAGATATTGCAGGAGATTGTGTTGTAACAGATATAGCTAAAATGCCTCATGTTCTTATTGCTGGTTCTACTGGTTCTGGAAAATCAGTATGTATAAATACTTTAATCACAAGTATTATTTACAAAGCAAAACCTAGTGAAGTAAAACTTATAATGGTTGATCCAAAGGTAGTTGAACTTTCTGCATATAATGGGATTCCCCATCTTCTAATTCCTGTTGTTACAGATCCTAGAAAAGCAGCAGGTGCTCTTGCATGGGCTGTTCAAGAAATGGTTAAAAGATATAGTTTATTTGCAGAAAAAAATGTTAGAAATATAAAAGGGTATAATGAAGCTTTAGAAGCTAATAATGAGGAAGGAAAAATGCCTCATATTGTAATAATTATAGACGAGCTTGCAGATTTAATGATGGTTGCAAAAAAGGAAGTTGAAGATGCTATATGTAGACTTGCTCAAATGGCTAGAGCTGCTGGAATGCATCTAGTTATAGCTACTCAAAGACCATCTGTTGATGTAATTACTGGTATAATTAAAGCAAATATTCCATCAAGAATTGCATTTGCAGTATCATCTCAAGTAGATTCTAGAACTATTTTAGATAGTGCTGGAGCTGAAAAACTTCTTGGAAAAGGAGATATGTTATTTTATCCAATAGGAGCATCAAAGCCTACTAGAATACAAGGAGCTTTTATTGATGATAAAGAAGTTGAAAAAATTGTAAGCTTCTTAAAAGCAAACACAAATGGACCTGTTTATAATGAAGACATTATAGATGAAATTGAAAATGCAAATAAATCTGATAAAGAAATCGATGAGGAAGCCGATGATGGTGATGATGCTGATGAATATTTAATGGAGGCTATAGAAAGTGTAATTGAAGTTGGCCAAGCATCTGCATCATTTATTCAAAGAAAATTTAAAGTAGGCTATGCTAGAGCAGGAAGAATAATTGACCAAATGGAGGCTAGAGGAATTATTTCTGGTTATGAAGGAAGTAAACCAAGAAAAGTTATAATGCCAAAAGAAAGATGGGAAGAATTAAAAATGACTAAGCAGCCAGTATCTGGAGATACTAGCGAGGAGGAATATTAGATTTTAGGAGGTTTTAATGGGGTTATTTTCTAAAACTGTAGATTATAATTCAATATTAGAAAAAGTTTTAGATAGCAAAAGATTTTCTTCAAATGTAAAAAGCCTTTTACTTAGTATGATATATAAAGTAGAAATTTCATATTCAGATTATGCAAAAGTAAAAAATATTTCAAAAACTAAAGATGAATTTTTATCTCAAATTATAAGAAATATTATGGAATATTTTGAAGTTATCAAAACTGTTGAACCAGATTCAGAAGATGCAAAAATTTTAAAAAGACATAAAGTAAAAGCTATTACAAATGAAGTAGAAAAATCAATTTTAACTTATCCAACAGAATCAGCTTTATTATATGCTATTGCAGATATAGAACCAAAATACTTTTATATAGAAAATTATATATTTAAAAAAGAGCTTCAACAAGTTTTAGTAGAGGGTAGTAATTTAGATGTTTTAGAAGTATTAGAAGATTTTACTGGCTGGTCGTGGAATCCAAAATCTGTTTTAGAAAAGGATTATTTTTCTAATATAATTTATCAAAATTTAATTTTGATTTTTGGATTAGAATTTGTTGAAACATGTAAAAGATCTCAAACCACGCAATATGATATAATAAAAGAATTAAAGGATAGATATATTGATTATTATAATAAATTAACAAAAGTTTTATATCTAAAAAATAAAAATAAAAAAATTGATAATCTACTTAAAAAAAAGGTTTCTGAACTAAGAGAATTTGACAATATAGATAAATATATTGAAAAAGTAAATGTAAAAGAAAAAAATATCCAAAAAAATATAGAAAAAATATCCAATTTATTAAATAATGAAAAATCTTTAAATAAATCTTTTCTAGTTAAAAATTCAAAATTATCTGAAAACAAAAAATTTAAAACATTATCTTCTTATGTTAAGTTTTTAAATAAAGAAAAAGAAAAATTTGAACTTCAAATTGAAGAATTAGAAAAATATCAAAATCCTAAAGTAATTTCAAAATATAAAGAACAATTAGTTTTATATAAAAGCTTGCTTGATTGCGATAAAACTGTTGAAGAAGCGTTAATTGATTTGCAACAAAGTTTTATAAAGATATTATATAAAAAAGCAAAAGAAATAAAGACAAAAGAAGAATTTTTAGATATAATATATAGAATTAGATATTATAGGAATATTTATATTTCAAAAAATAATGCAATTAAAGATTATGATGTTTTAGAAAATAATTTAAATAAAATATTAAAAAAAATAATTACTTTTGGAACTCAAAAATCATATTTAAAAATGATTAGTTTGAATATATCTTTAAATTCTAAAATTATTATTGGGTGTTTAGATTCTAAAAGTATGGAACTGGAACATCTAAAATTGAGTTTAGATGTTATTAGAAAAAATATTTATACAGAAGTTTTCGAAAATAAAATTTTTGAAAAAAGGTTTAATATAACATTTACAGTTGATAATCCAGAGATTATAATTAAAAAGAGAAAGCCGATTAAAATTTTTACTTAAAATTTATACAAATGAGGAGGTAAAATGAAAGTTACTTTTTTAGGAGCAGCTAGAACTGTTACTGGTTCGAATTTTTTAGTAGAAGCTGCAGGAAAGAAATTTTTAGTTGATTGTGGAATGTATCAAGGAAAGGTGGAAGATAAATTAGATAATACAGATCCTTTTCTATATAGTCCATCAGAAATTGATTTTATGCTTTTAACTCATGCTCATATTGATCATTCAGGAAGAATTCCAAAACTTTATAAAGAGGGATTTAAGGGTCCTATAATTGCTACAAAAGCTACTTGTGATTTATGTTCTATAATGCTTCCAGATAGTGGTCATATTCAAGAAACTGAAATAGAATGGAAAAATAGAAAGAGAAGAAGAGAAGGAAAGAAGGATTTAGAACCATTATATACAGTTGAAGAAGCTTATGAAAGTTTAGAATTATTTAGTTCAGTAGATTATGATGAAATTATAGAGATAGATGATAATATCAGTGTAAGATTTAATGATGCAGGACATATGTTAGGTTCTGCTATTATAGAAATTTGGGCTTTAGAAGATGGTAAAACAGTTAAAACAGTATTTACTGGTGATTTAGGAAATAATGATTTACCACTTTTAGATGCTCCAACTATGATAAGTAATGCAGATTATGTTATTATGGAATCAACTTATGGAAATAGATTACATATTAAAAATGATAGCAAAGCAGAGCTTTTCCTAGATATAGTTTCAGAAACTTTAGATAAAGGTGGAACTGTTATTATACCTTCTTTTGCTGTAGGTAGAACACAAGAAATTTTATATGAAATAGATAAATTAAAAGATGAATTAGGATTAAAAGATAAAAAATTTCATAAAAAATATAAAACTTTGATGCAAGCACCAGTTTATGTGGATAGTCCTTTAGCAATCTCAGCAACTCAAATTTTTAAAGAAAATGCAGAACTATTTGAAGATGAGATACAAGAAAAAATAAAATCTGGTGATAATCCACTTGAATTTCCTGGTTTACAATTTACACAAACTGCTGATGAATCTAAAGAATTAAATATGAGTGATGAGCCTTGTATAATACTTTCTGCCAGTGGAATGTGTGATATAGGTAGAATAAAGCATCATTTAAAACATCATTTATGGAAAGAAAATAGTACAATTTTATTTGTTGGATATCAAGCTCCAGGTACACTTGGAAGAAGTATAGTAGATGGAGCTGAAAAAGTAAAAATTTTTGGAGAAGAAATAGCTGTAAAAGCTAGAATAGAATATATAGAAGGCTTCTCTGGTCATGCAGATCAAGAATGGCTTTTAAATTTTATTTATTCTTTTACCAATCCGCCAAAACATGTTTTTTTAGTGCATGGTGAAGAAGATGCTCAACTTGAACTTAAAAATAAAATAGAAAAAAACACAGAATGTGATGTTACAATTCCATATTTTGGAGAATGTTTTGAATTAAATTCTCAAGGTGCTCCTGTTAAATTAGATGAGGAAGAAGAAATTGGCAAATTTAAGAAGAAAGTTATCAAGAAAGATTTAATTAAGAGTATTGAGAAATTCAAGAATCAAATTTCTGATGTTGAAGAGTTAATAAAAGAAGAAAACTTAGATACAGATGATGAAGAACTTAAATCTTTAAGTATTAGAATTGGAGAAATTCAAAATAAAATTAAAAAATTATTAAGTGAATAAAATATAAAAAAGTACTAATAGCTATTTTACTATTTTTTTATTCAGTAGGAAAGTTCTCTGTAGATAGGCTGAATAAAAGCATTGCACACAATTTTTGTCAAAATTAACAATTTAACGTGGACTTTGCAATATATTTTGGCAGTATGACATAAGAAAATGTCCACTATTGTTCTTGTAAATAGCTATTAGCATATATTATTTTATAGAGGTAAAGTATGGATAAGAAATATTTTAATGATGCAATTATAGGTAATAATAATATTACAGCTAGTTTTACAAAAAAAGGTGAGCTTTTAAGATTATGCTATCCTGGACCTGATTATAAGCAATATATAGAAAGCTTGCAAACAGGTGTTAAAATAAATGATTCTGCACTAATATATTTGCATGAAGATATAAATAATGAATATTATCAAGAATATATATCTAATACTAATGTTTTACAAACTAATATTTTAAATACATATTTTAATTTAAGAATAGTTCAAACAGATTTTATTCCAATCAATGAAAATATTTTAGTTAAGAAATATAAATTTATAAATGAAAATAGTATCGATTTGAATGTTAATTTTCTAATTCATTCAAAAGCATTAACAAATTTAGTTAATGATACATGTAGCTATTGTAAAAATGATTGTTTAATTCAATTTACACATGATAATGCTATTTGTATTTTTTCTAAAAACAAATTATTATCTTATCAAGTAAATGGAGGTAGCTATAATTTTCATGAAGGTGTAATTGGTGGAAAAGATTATATTGGTTTATCTGCGGATTCTAGTATAAGCTATGATATTGGAGTAATTAAACCAGGCAAAGAAGCTAGTATTGAGATATATGTATATATAAACAATAATGAAGAAAAATGCTTATTAAATGAATTAGATGTAGAAATTGAAAGATTTAGAAAAATAGATTTAAATAAATCTTTAGAAGATACAAAGAAATATTGGAAAAAGTATGTAAAAGATCACGATAAATTAGGAATAGAAAAATCTAATATAGATGAAAAAGTAAAAAAAATATATTATAGAACAATATTGCTTTACCCATTACTAATAAATGAGAAAACAGGTGGAATTTCAGCTAGTATTGAAACTGATGAATTTAAAACAATGTGCGGAAAATATTCTTTTTGTTGGCCAAGAGATGCTGTATTTATAACAAAAGCTTTTGATATATTGGGTATGGAAAAAGGAAGTACAATGTTTTATGAAATTTTTTGCAAAAAAACTCAAAGTAGAAATGGAAGATGGGAGCAAAGATTTTATACAGATTGTAGATTAGCTTCTTGCTGGGGATTTCAAATTGATGAAACTGCTAGTGTAATTATTGGTGTATATGATCATTATAGATACTGTAAAGATAAAAATTTTCTAAAAGATACATTAAAAATGTGTGAGAATGCAATAAAATATCTTGAAAATTATGTTGATAAAATGCTAAAAGGTGAGCTTATTGAATATGGATATGATCTATGGGAAGAATTTGAAGGTTTAAGTTTTTATTCAATTTCAGCAATCTTTTGTGCATATGATAGAATGATAAAAATTTATAATGAAGTAATTGGGTTATTTGATAATAATAGATTAAAAAAAGAAGCAATAAATAAACAATTAGCTATATTAAACAAAGATATAGTTTTAATTAAAGATTTTGCATTAAGAACTTTTTATGATGAAGAAAAAAAGTCATTTGTAAGAAATTGCGTAGATAGAAGAGCTGATATTAGTTTACTTGGAGCAGTAGTTCCATTTAATATGCTAAAGCCTAATGAGAAAATTGTTGAAAATACTATAGAAAGAATAGATATGACAATAAGAACATATACTGGAGGATATGTTCGATACGAAAATGATGGTTATATTGGTGGATATAATCCTTGGCCAATTGCTACTTTATGGATGGCTTTATATAATATAGAAAAAGGTGATTATGATAAAGCAATTGAAAATTTTGGATTTGTTATTACATCATGTTCTGAATATGGATTTTTAGGAGAACAAGTTGATAATCAAACTAAAAAGCCAGCGTGGATAATTGGTTTGGCTTGGAGTCATGCAATGTTTATAATTGTTTTAGAAAAACTAAAAAAGTTAAAACTTCTATAGAGAGGATGTTTAAATGAAATTAACAACAAAATATGTTTGTAATGAATGTGGTTATGATTCTAGTAAATGGATGGGAAAATGTCCTGCTTGTGGAGCTTGGAATGCTTTTGTAGAAGAAAAAGTTTCAAGTAAATCTTCTAAAAGTTTAAATTCAGAAGGTGCAATTGAAAAAAATGAAGTTATAGAATTAAACAAAGTAGTACATAATTCTACATCAAGAATTAAAACAGGAATAGATGAATTAGATAGAGTTTTAGGTGAAGGATTTGTATATGGCTCTTTAACATTACTTGGAGGAGAGCCTGGAATTGGAAAATCAACTTTAATTTTGCAAATATGTGATAAAATAAAAATAGACGGAAAGATTTTATATGTATCTGGAGAAGAATCTGCAGAGCAAATAAAGATAAGAGCTGATAGATTAAATATAAAAAATGATAATATTTTATTTTTATCAGAAACAAATATAGATAATGTTGAAATAGCAATAGAAAAGCATTCTCCAAAATTTGTTATAATAGATTCTGTTCAAACAATGTATTCTGATGAAATTACTTCAGCTGCCCGGAAGCGTAAGTCAAGTAAGAGAGATAACATCAAGAGTTATGAAAATGTGTAAACAAAAGGGAATTACTACAATAATTATCGGGCATGTTACAAAAGATGGTAATATTGCAGGTCCTAGAGTTTTAGAACACATGGTAGATACAGTTTTATATTTAGAAGGTGAAAGATATTTTTCTTATAGAATTTTAAGAGGTGTAAAAAATAGATTTGGCTCTACAAATGAAATAGGAATGTTTGAAATGGCAAATGAAGGATTAACAGAAGTAAAAAATCCATCAGAAGTTTTAATTTCAGAAAGAGATGGTAACCCTTCTGGGTCTGTAATTGTAGCAAGCTTAGAAGGAACCAGACCACTTCTTATAGAGCTTCAAGCATTAACTACTCAAAGTGTTTTTGGGCTTCCTAGAAGAAATGCAAATGGAATAGATTATAATAGATTAACATTATTAGTTGCTGTATTAGAAAAAAAAGTAGGATTGATGCTAGGAAATCAAGATGTTTATTTAAATTTAGTTGGTGGAATTAAAGTAAATGAGCCGGCTTTAGATTTAGGAATAATAATTGCTACTGCATCTAGTTTAAAAAATATTAGTATAAAAGAAGATGTTGTAATAATTGGAGAAGTGGGATTAACAGGTGAAGTTAGAAGTGTTAATATGATTGAAAAAAGAATTAAAGAAGCAGAAAAGTTAGGATATAAAACTTGTATAATTCCAGAAAGTAATAAAAAACTATTGAAAGAAAAATTTAAATTAGATATAATAGGTGTGAAGAATATAGTAGACTGTATGAAATATTTAGGTTTAAAGTAAAATATTAGAAAGGTGGACATTTTAAAATGAAGAAAGGATTAAGCATTTTTATTTTAGTTATTATTATCATAGCATTAATAGGAGTAAATGGATTATTAGTTTATAATGCTGTAATTGCAAAAACAGAGGAGGTAGAAAATCCAGTTCTTAGTTTAGAAGTAGAAAATTATGGAACTGTTAAAATAGAGTTATATCCAGAATATGCTCCAAATACAGTAAAAAATATAATAGCTCTAGCAAATAATGGATATTATGATGGAAAAATATTTTATGGAATGGATGATATAGCTGTATATGTTGGTAGAGATTCTGAAGGAAAATCAGATAATCCAACAATATCTGATATAGATAAATCAGTAGCAAAAAAATCTGATGAAAATTCAGAAGAAAACTCAGAAGAAAATTCAGAAGAAAATTCTACTGAAGTTGATGAATCTATAACAACTTCAGCAAATGATTATGAATACTCTATAGATGGAGAATTTATAGCAAATAATTTTAAACAAAATACTTTAAAACATGAAAAAGGAGTTGTTTCATTAGTTAGAGCCGATTATTCTCAAGGACAAGCAAATTATTTGGTAGAAGAAAGTTATAATTCTGGAACTTCTCAATTTACTATTACAATGAATGATGAATCTGCAAGTAATTTAAATGGAATGTATGCAGGTTTTGGTAGAGTTATAGAAGGATTAGATATAGTTGAAAATATTTATGGATTAGAAACAAAAACAGAAGAAAATACAGATGAAACAGATTCTTCTACATCATCTGCAGAATCCATAAAAGCTTTTGCTTCAGCACCAGTAATAAAATCAGCTAAAGTTGATACAAAAGGTGGAAAATATGATTTACCTGAAACTCATGAAGCATTTGATTATTCTGCATATTTACAAAATTATATCCAACAATACTATAATACAAATAATCAATAAAAACTAAACAATAGACTTTATAAATAATGAAGTCTATTGTTTATATTAACAAAAGAAGCGAGGAGGGAATTCCTTGAAAAAAAATAATCAAAATGGTATAACCTTAATTTCTTTAGTTATATCAATAATAGTTATGTTAATATTAGCATCAGTTACAATTTCTACATCATTTACAGCTTATGAAACTACTAGAGTAGAAAAATTTAAAGCTCAATTAAGAGTTTTACAAGAAGGTGTTAATTCTTTTGAATCCGAGTTTGATTCTTGGCAAACAGAAAAATCTTATGAGTATAAAGATTTGATTAATGAAAAAAATGTATTAACAGAGCAAAGAGATTATCTAGCTTTACCAGAAAATCAGAGTAATGTAACAAATCATTATAAATATGTTGAAGTACTGGATTTGTTAGCTGATGAAAAATTTACTGGTGTTGAGCCTTTAGATAAAAATGGCAATCTCCCAACTGCTTTTTATAATAAATATAATATAGATACATTCGTTTCAGAAAAAAAAGAACAAGCCATAAAAGAAAATAAATTAAATAGTAGTTATAATATTCCTAAAACTAATTATAATACTTTAAAAAATAATAATAGTACAATAGTTAATAAATTGAAAAATATTTATTCCAATAAATTTAAAATTACTATGGATAATAGTTTAACTTTTTATGAATTTGATTCAGAAAGCATTAAATATATATTAGGATTAAGCGATATAGATATGACAGTATATATTGATTTTACTAATCAATTTATATTTACTATAGATGATGCGGTTAGATTAGATGGTGAAAAAGTTTATACAATTTATGAATTTAATGATGTAGGTAATATTTATGAAAATGATACAAAATCTGCTACATTAAATGGAAAAATTAGAATTGAAGAAATAGCTAATTATGGTACTAGTAAAAAAATAAAATTAACTTTAAATACTAGTTCTGTAGTAATGAATAATTCAACAAATACATATAAAATAAGAAAAGCATATTATAAAACAAAAATTAGAAATCACTGGGATGAAGTTGATAATTTGAGAGAATGTAAATACAGTGAGGATGGAAAATCTGTTACATTTATTGTTTATGAATCTGGTGAATATAATTTTAGAATAGAAGATGTTTCTGGTTCATATACAGATAAAATGGAGCAGTTTACAAAATTTAATATAAGAAATTCATCAAGAGAAGATGATAGTAGTTATGATTTAATAACAGATGGAAATGGTTATAAAATAATTTTATGTAATGCTCCTGTAATTACTTCTGATATGGTTCCTGTTAAGTGGGTTTATGAAGAGTCTGATAAAAAGAATGGATATTGGGTAACTTGTTCTACTTTAGATCCAGAATGGTATAATTATTCAGAAGATAAAAAAATGTGGGCAAATATTATGTTTTTAAAAGATTCTAAAATTACATCAGAGAATTTGAAAATTGGTCAAAGTATACCAGAAAATAAAATGGGTTCTATGTTTGTATGGATTCCTAGATTTGCTTCAGTTACATCAGGAACCAGTACTTTGGGATATAATATACAATTTTTAAGAGATGCTTCAAATACTACTACATTTGGAACAACTGCTAACGATACAAATTTAAATATACCTTCTGCTTTTATAAATAATAGTTCAAAGGAAGGCTCGTGGGATTCAGAATTAAAAGGTTTGTGGTTTGCTAAATATGATACAGGAGTAGAAGATCAGGGTCGTAATAGAATCAATACTAGTTATACTATCGATTATGACGAATTATATAATTTTAATTATCAAAAATTTTATGCTGTATCAAAGCCTTATCATGTAGCATGGTCAAATATATCTTTTACAAATGCATTTTCTCATGCTTTAATGTTTTATAAAAGAATTACTAATACAACAGAAGGTGAAGAACCAAATATCAATAGTCATATGATGAAATATTCTGAATATAATGTTTTAAGAATTATTACTAGAGATTCTAAATTAGGAAATCCAAATATACAATCAAATAATTCTAATAGATATACTGCGGGAAGTGATGGTAATAATGGTTTTTCTATAATAAATAGCCATCAAAATCAAAGCTCTACTAATAATATGACAGGTATTTTTGATGTATCAGGTACAATTGATGTTATGTTGGCAAGTGTTATCTATCATAATAAAATAAATGAAAATAATTTATTATATAATAGGAATGGAGAAAATTTATTTTCAGAAGATCAAAGTCTTGAAGTTATGAAAACTTATTATTATAATTTTCAAAATAAATATATTAGTATAGAATATGAAGCTCCAAATGCTAATATTAGTGATAAAGAAGGCGTTCATATTAGAGTTGGAGAGAATAGAAATCTTTCAGAGAACTTAGCTGGTTTAACCATTGAAGATACATTAAACTTAAGTACAAAAATTGATCCTACAAAGGTAAATGATTATGGAAATCAAGGTTTTAGAATTGTAATTGCAAATTCTCCTTCTGCTTCTTATGATAGTTTAATATATGATTCTACAAGTGTACTTCCTCAAGAGGATGAACCAGGATTTTTTATTATAGATAAAAATACAAAACAAGTAATAAAAGATGCAAATGGAAATTATGTAGATAAAGATGGAAATCCTACCTTTTTTTCTTGGGAATATTTGAATACCCCTCAAGTTCATGGAAAAGATGCAAATGGTAATGATATTGAATATAAAGATTTATTTATAAACAATCATGTATTAAAAGTAAATACTATCTCTACTCTAATAAAAGATAATTATGGAATTTTAAATATTCCATCTAGTGAAGATAAAGTATCTGAATCTTTTAGAGTAAATTCAATAGGTGATAATGGATTTAAAGATTGTAAAAATTTGTATAAAGTTAATATTTCTGATTCTGTAACAAAAGTTGGAAAAAGTGCTTTTGAAGGTTGTACTTCATTATTAGAAGTAAACTTAGGCAAATCGGTAAAGAGTTTAGATAGTAAAGCTTTCTATGGTTGTACAAGTTTATCTCAAATTAATTTTCCAGAATCTTTAGAAAAAATTGGTGGAGATGAATATAATGTACAAAATTTAACCTCTAATACATGGAATAAATATAAAAATGAAAGTGGAGAAACTTTTTATGGTTGCACAAATTTACAAGCAATTACAATTTCAAAGAATTTAAAAATTATAGGAGTTAAATCATTTTATGGATGTACTGAATTACAAGATGTTATAATAGATGATGGAAGAACTGAAAATGAAAAAGGTCTAATAATAGGATATTCAGCTTTTGAAGGTGATGAAAATATACAATTTTTAAATTTTCCAGAAAATACAGGTGCAATAATTCAAGCTAAAGCATTTAAAGGCTGTAGTAAATTAATTTCAGTATATAACGAAAATAATGGAATACTATATATTGATAGGGGAATTTTTGCTGATTGTTCAAGTTTAAAAACTTTTGAAAATATCCCTGATAATAATAAGATTATGATGGAAGATATATCTCCAAATTCTGTTTATACAAATTGTCCTGGTTTATTTGAAGGTTGTACGGCATTAGAAAGTGCATATTTATATAACTTTAATGTAGAATTTAGTGATTATACTTTGGGTAATAATATTTTTAAAGATTGTACGAATCTTAAAGATCTTATTCTTCCATCATATGCTCCAAACTCAAGTATAGGTACAGGTACATTTAGAGAATGTAAAGCTTTAAAAGAAATTACGATTAGTGAAGATATTATAAAAATTAACTCAAAGTCATTTGGTTCTGACTCTTTGGTATCACCAACAGATGATCCTTTACATATAATATATAAAGGCACATCTGATCAGTGGGATAATTTAATAAATAATTCTTCAGATGATTGGTTTACTAATTGTCAAATATATGTAACAACTACTGATGGATTGACAACTTTATATGGTTATAGAGATAATTAAGCAAAGGCGAAAAATTTTCGCCTTTGTTTTTTCATATTGTGAATTTTTTGTAATTTATTTTCTAATTTAGCAAAAATAGTTGAATTTTTTTGTTAAATTTGATATAACTATACCGAGTTTTAGGAAAAGGAGAAGTAACATGGGAAAATTTAAAAAAATTGAAACTAAAATTGATGGTGTTTATGTAATAGAACCTACAGTTTTTGGTGATAATAGAGGTTATTTTATGGAAACATATAGTAAAAAGGATTTTGAAGAAATAGGATTAAATTACGAATTTTTACAAGATAATCAATCAAAATCTAAAAAAGGAGTTTTAAGAGGCTTGCATTTCCAAAAAGAAAATACTCAAGCAAAATTAGTTAGATGCATAAAAGGAGAAGTTTTTGATGTTGCTGTCGATCTTAGACCAGGTAGTAAAACATATGGAAAATGGGAAGGTGTAGTTCTTTCTGAAGAAAATAAAAAAATGTTTATGATACCAAGAGGATTTGCTCATGGATTTTTGGTATTGTCTGATGAAGCTGAGTTCACATATAAATGTGATGATATATATAATCATGAAGCCGAAGGTGGCTTAAAGTATGATGATCCTGATGTAGGAATTGTTTGGCCTATTGATAATCTTAATAAAGAAGATTTAATTACATCTGAAAAGGATGCTAAATGGCCATCACTTAAAGAATTAAAGCAAACAGACTTATTTAAGAATTTAAAAAATAATGAATAAAAGGAGATTAAATAATGAAAAATATTTTTATAACAGGAGCTGCAGGTTTTATTGGAGCAAATTTTGCTGAACTTATGGTAAAAAAATATGAAGAAAAATATAATTTTATAATATATGATAAATTAACTTATGCAGGAAATATCCATAATTTAGATAATATAAAAGACAAAATTACATTTATACAAGGTGATATATGTGATTTTGATAAAGTAATGGAAACATACAAAAAATATGATATAGATGCTGTTGTTCATTTTGCTGCAGAGTCTCATGTTGATAATAGCATTAAAACACCATTCGTATTTACACAAACTAATGTACTTGGAACACATACTCTTTTAGAAGCTGCTAAACAATTTTGGGGAGAAGGTTCAAAAAATAGATTTGTACATGTATCAACAGATGAGGTATATGGAACTTTGGGAGAAGAAGGCTTCTTTACAGAAAAATCTCCAATTAAACCAAATAGCCCATATTCAGCATCAAAAGCTTCGTCAGATTTAATAGCTTTAGCATATAGTGAAACATATAAAATGAATGTATGTGTAACAAATTGTTCAAATAACTATGGAGCTTATCAACATCATGAAAAACTTATTCCTCATATGATATCTTTAGCTCTTCAAGATAAACCACTTCCTGTTTATGGAGAAGGTTTGAACATTAGAGATTGGTTATATGTTGAAGATCATTGCGAGGCAATAGATGCTGTTTTACATAATGGTGTAAAAGGAGAAAGATATAATATTGGTGGACATAACGAAAAAAGAAATATAGAAATAGTTAAACTAATTCTAAAAAGATTAGACAAACCTGAATCACTAATATCTTTTGTAGAAGATAGAAAAGGTCATGATTACAGATATGCAATAGATCCTACAAAAATTCATAATGAACTTGGTTGGCTTCCAAAAACAAAATTCGAAGATGGAATTATTAAAACAATAGATTGGTATTTAGCTAATCCAGAATATTTAATGAAATAGTATTATTTATTAAGTTTTTTATTTTGTAGAAAATAATAATATTTTAAATTTTATACAAATGTAAAAGGAGAATTTATGAGTAAATTTAAAATTTTTATTTTTATTATATTAATTTTTTTATTGATTACCAATAGTATAATAATAGTTAATGCAACTGATGTAAAAAAGGAAGTAAACACTAGTATAGAAGATGAAAAAAGCGAAACTCTTAATGAAACAAAGAAAGAATCTATAGAGTCTGATAAAAATGTTTCAAAAGAAGAGTCTAAAGATAATGAAAATAATTCTAATACTGTTGTAGATGAAAAAAAAGATAATTCCAACAGTGTAAAAACAGAAAATAATGAAATAAAAGATGATAATACTAAATCAAAAAATGAAACTAAAAATACAAAAAATACTGAAATTACAAACACCAATGAAGCTAGTGTAGATAATTCAAATGTTGAAGTAAAAGAGCAAGAATTTATTTCTAATGATATTAAAGTAAATGAAACTGCTGTTAAACCAGGAGTTACTTACAGAACTCATGTTCAAAATCTTGGATGGCAAGGTTGGAAAAATAATGGTCAAATGGCTGGTACATCTGGACAATTTTTAAGACTAGAAGGAATAAATATCAAACTTGAAAATAGTTCAGGAATTAATATTAGATATAAAACACATGTACAAAATATAGGTTGGCAAGATTGGAAAAGAAATGGTGAATTTTCAGGAACAGAAGGACTTGCTTTTAGATTAGAAGCTATTAGAATTGAACTAGAAAATTCTGATAAATATAGTGTAAAATATAGAGTTCACGTACAAAATTTAGGATGGCAAGGCTGGAAATATGATGGTGAGCTTGCTGGAACAGAAGGTCAATCTTTAAGATTAGAAGCAATAGAAATACAAATTGTTGATAAAGTAGATGG
>CANRGN010000007.1 GCA_947630235.1 uncultured Clostridia bacterium | reverse complement strand
GTACCCTTTCAATTCATTAAACTTTTATATGATATACTATAACTCCTTCTACTTTTCTGTTACTACTCTATAAAAACAAATTTATTTTTATAACAGAATAATTTAAGGGGAGAAGGTGATATTGTATCTATTTGAAAAATCAGCGAATTGAAAGAGAATATTCTAGAGTTTCTTAACATGGAGTGCGGAGGGATGTTCGTTTATAACAGAAAGAGGGCTTCGCCGTGACGTTTAGAAACTCTTGAATATTGCTCTTGAACGAGATGATTTTTCAAATAGATACAATATCACCTTCTCCCCTTAAATTATGGACCTCTGTCTTTTTCAAACTTTCTTTTATATAAATCTTCATAAAATGTACAAAAATTTCCCCAAAAATTACTGTTCGATTTTTATACTCTTGAAAAGAATTTATGTATATGATATAATGTCACAAATATTTTGAAAGAAGGTAATTTTATGAAAATATTAGTAACAGGTGGATTAGGGTTCATTGGTTCTCATACTTGTGTTGAATTATTAGAGAAAAACAATGAAGTTATAATTGTAGATAATTTAAATAATAGTAAAGAAAGTGTTTTTGATAAAATAAAACAAATTACTAAGAAAGATAATTTAAAATTATACATAGAAGATGTTAGAAATGAAGAAAATATGGATAAAATATTTTCAGAAAATGATATAGATTGTGTAATTCATTTTGCAGGATATAAAGCTGTAGGTGAATCAGTAAGAGAACCTATTATGTATTATGAAAATAATTTATGTTCTACTATATCTTTAATAAAAATAATGAAGAAACATAATGTAAAGAAAATTATATTTAGTTCTACTGCTACAGTATATGGAGAGCCAGAAAGTAGTCCAATTAGTGAAGATTTTCCTACAGGAAAAACTACTAATCCATATGCCACTACTAAATTTATGATAGAAACAATTTTAAATGATTTATATAAATCAGATAATGAATGGAGTATTGCAATTTTAAGATACTTTAATCCAATTGGAGCTCATAAAAGTGGATTGATTGGAGAAAATCCAAATGGTATTCCTAATAACTTAATGCCATATATTTTAAAAGTTGCTGCTGGTGAACTTCCAAAACTTAATGTTTTTGGAAATGATTATAAAACTCATGATGGTACTGGAGTTAGGGATTATATTCATGTAGTAGATTTAGCAATAGGACATGTTAAAGCTATAGATAAAATTGCAAATGAAACAGGTGTAAAGATTTATAATTTAGGAACTGGTATAGGATATAGTGTTTTAGACATAGTAAATACTTTTAATAAAGTAAATTCATTAAATATTCCTTATGAGATTACAGCTAGACGTCCAGGTGATGTTGATGAAGTTTTTTCAAATCCACAAAAAGCTAAAATTGAACTTGGTTGGGAAGCAAAAATGAATATTGAAGAAATGTGCAGAGATTCGTGGAATTTTAAGAAAAATAATATGTAAAAGGATAAAAGATGAAAACTGCTGTTATTGTACTAAATTACAATTCTGAAAAAGAAACAGAAGAATATATAAATAAAATTAAAAATTATGAAATTATAGATAAAATAATAGTAGTAGATAATATGTCTACTACTATTGGAGCTTATGAAAAATTAAAGAAATTAGAAAATCCTAAAATTGATGTAATTAGAACTGAAAAAAATGGAGGATATTCTTATGGAAATAATTTTGGAGTTCATTACTTAGAAAGTATGTCAGATAAATATGATAATATAATTATTTCTAATTCAGATATAGAAATAGAAGAAAATGCTATTATTAAATCATTAGAATTATTAAATTCAAATCCAAAAATTGCTGTAGTTGCGCCAAGAATGTATCATATTAATAATAAGCCAGCAAGGAGAAGTGCTTGGAAAATTAGAACTTTTTGGTTAGATGTAATTCATTCAACTAGAATTTTAGAATTATTGTTTTATAAAAAATTAAGGTCTGGGGAATATTCAGAAGAAGATTATAAAAATAATGAATTAAAAGTAGAAGCAATATCAGGATCATTTTTTTGTATTAAATATGATATTTTGAAAAAAATTAACTATCTAGATGAAAATGTTTTTTTATTTTATGAAGAAGATATTTTGGCTCATAAATTAAAAGAATTAGGATATGAAGAATATAGTTTAAATAGTGTAAAGTTTATACATTATGAAAGTCAAACAATAAAAAAGAGTTATCATTATATGAAAAAAATGAAAATTTTATATAAAAGCAAAATGTATTATCAAAAAAATTATAATAAAATTAATTTTTTTCAAAATTTCATATTTAAAGTTTTATATTTATTTAGAACATTAGAACTTTTAATAGAAATACCAATGAGAAAAATATTAAAAAAATGATAATATATTAGAAATATTTTAAAAAACTATTTAAAAAATATATCTTTTATGATATATAGTATTTAAAATATTCCTATTTTGGAGGAAAATTTGAAAAAGAATATAAAAAATTACAATTTAGAAGAACTAAAAGAGGAACTTAAATCTATTGGTGAAAAAACTTTTAGAGCAGAACAAATATTTAAGTGGTTATATTGCGAAAATGTAAATAGTTTTGATGAAATGACTAATTTATCTTTAGATTTAAGAAAAAAATTAGAAGAAAATTATTCTTTAGGTTTATTTAAAATCGAAAAAAAGTTGGAATCCATAGATGGTACAAAAAAATATTTATTTAATGTTCAAGATGATGAGGAAAATATAATAGAATCTGTTTTGATGAGTTATCATCATGGATATTCTATATGTGTTTCCTCACAAATTGGTTGTAAAATGGGATGTACTTTTTGTGCTTCTACAGGAATAAAATTTGCAAGAAATTTAGAAAGTGGAGAAATAATACAGCAAATATTAGAAATTGAAAAGGATTCTGAAATAAAAATTTCTAATATAGTATTTATGGGAATTGGAGAACCACTTGATAATTATGATAATGTTATGAATGCTATAAGAATAATAAATAATCCAAAAGGATTAAATATTGGTGCAAGACATATTAGTATTTCAACAAGTGGAATTGTTCCAAAAATTTATGATCTTGCAGACCAGCATATAGGATGTACTTTATCAGTATCACTTCATAGTAGTAATAATAAAAAAAGAGGTGAAATGATGCCAATAAATAAAGTTTATCCTATAGAAGAACTTATGAAAGCTTGTAATTATTACATAGAAAAAACTAATAAAAGAATATCTTTTGAATATGCACTAGCAAAAGATAATAATGACAATTTAAAAGATGCTAAAGAATTAGCTAAACTATTAAAAGGAATGTTAGCT
Organism: uncultured Clostridia bacterium; assembly: GCA_947630235.1. Classification (GTDB taxonomy): domain Bacteria; phylum Bacillota; class Clostridia; order TANB77; family CAG-508; genus Scatovivens. Next base: position 63,575 of record CANRGN010000007.1, on the reverse strand, counting down.
CATGTAAATTTGATACCAATAAATAAAATAGAATTAGGAAAGTATTCAAAAAGTTCTAATGAAAACATAATAAAATTTAGAGATTATCTTAATAATTGTGGAATTATAGCTACAGTTAGAAGAGAACTAGGATCTGATATAAATGCTGCCTGTGGACAGCTTAGAAGACAAAATCTAAAGAAATAAAGAGGTGATTAGATGAGAATTTTAGCAAAATCAGATGTAGGAAGAATTAGAGATACAAATCAAGATTCATATTTTGTATCTGATATAAAAGATGACTTAAATTTATTTATTTTAGCTGATGGTATGGGGGGATATAAAGGCGGAGAAATAGCTAGTAGTTTAGCAGTAGAAAGTGTAAAAAATTATATATGTGTAAATTTTACTAAAATAGAAAATAAAGAAAAAGATGTTATTTTAAATCTAATTGAAGGAGCTATTGAATATGCTAATAATGTAGTATATGAAAAATCTAGAGAAATTCCTGAATTAAATGAAATGGGAACTACTTTAGAAGTTTGTTTAATATATGGAAATAAAGTTTTTATAGGTCATGTTGGAGATAGTAGAGTATATAGAATTAGAAAAAATATAATTAGAAAGCTTACTACAGATCATAGCTATGTTGAAAAATTGGTTAGAGAAGGTAGTATTACAAGAGAAGAATCATATAATCATCCTAAAAAAAATATGTTATTAAAAGCATTAGGTTGTAAATCTTTAGTAGAACCAGATGTGTTTTATAAGGCCTTTTTAAAAGATGATATATTACTTATATGTTCAGATGGATTAACAAATATGCTTAGAGATAATGAGATTTATGATATTTTATTAAAGAATCCAGATAAACCTGAAAATGCATTAATTAATCGAGCTAATGTTGTTGGGGGTTATGATAATATAACTGCAATAATAGTAGATAATTGTGGATAAATTTAATTTAGTAATATAAATTAAGGGGAGATATAAAAATGAATCTTATAGGAAGATTGTTAGGAAATAGATATGAGATATTAGAGAAAATAGGTATTGGTGGAATGGCAACGGTTTATAAAGCAAAATGTCATGTATTAAATAGATATGTTGCTGTTAAGATTTTAAAAGATGAATTTACAACAGATAGTGAATTTATTAAAAAATTTAATTCAGAAGCACAAGCGGCTGCTAGTCTTACACATCCAAATATAGTTTCAATTTTTGATGTAGGTTCTGAAGATAATTTATATTATATAGTTATGGAGCTTATTCAAGGAAAAACTTTAAAGGAAATAATAATAGAAGATGAAAGATTATCATGGAAATGGTCTACTAATATTGCTATTCAAATTGCTTCTGCTTTAGATACTGCACATAAAAATGGAATTGTTCATAGAGATATAAAGCCTCACAATATAATTATAACAGAAGAAGGAAGGGCTAAAGTTACAGATTTTGGTATTGCAAAAGCTGTATCAAATTCTACAATAACCGCTTTTGGAACTACCATAGGTTCTGTTCATTATTTTTCACCAGAGCATGCAAGAGGTGGGTATACTGATGCTAAATCAGATATATATTCACTTGGTGTAGTTTTATATGAAATGCTTACAGGAAGAGTTCCTTTTGATGCAGATACACCTGTATCTGTTGCTTTAAAACAAGTTCAAGAAGAGCCTGTTGAACCAATTGAATTAAATCCTGATATACCTATTAGTGTAAATAGAATAATATTAAAAGCAATGCAAAAAGATCCAAATCTTAGATATCAAACAGCTACAGAAATGCTTAATGATTTAAATTTTGCTTTAAAAAGACCAGATGATGATTTTGTTATATTACGTTCAAATGATTCATCTTCTCCAACTCAAAGAGTAGATGTAGTTAATGAAGAAGATGAAGATGATGATGAACCAAAATCGGGAATTGGAAAATTTTTTAAGAATCACCCTTTTATAAAATTTTTATTTATACTTTCAATTATGGCTATAATTTTTATAGTTGCATTATTAATTACAATGTCTACTCTTACTGGATCTAGACCAGAACAAGCTGTTATACCAAATTTATCTGGAGTAGATAGTGCACCAAGAATTCTTAAAGAAGATGCAGAAAAGAAATTGAAAGAATTAGGATTTACTAATATAAAAATAGAAGAAGAATATAGTGATGAAGTAGAACAAGGATATGTAATTAGTCAAAAGCCAGAATATAAAGCAGATTACAATTATAATATATCTGAAAAAATCACTTTAGTTGTAAGTAAAGGTTCTAAAAAGATAGTATTACCATCTAAAATGATTGGAAAAAATATAGAAGAATTAAAACAAGAGTTAGATGAACTAGATGCTAATTATTCTGTTACTGAACAAACTAGTGAAGAAGTAGAAAAAGGAATTGTTTTACAAGTAGATCAACCAGAAGGCCAAGAAATAACTGCTTCTACTCCTATAAGTATTGTTGTAAGTGCTGGTAGCCAGTATAAAGATGTAACAATGATTTCTGTTTTAGGAAAAACAGAAGAAGAAGCAAAAACAGCTTTAAATGAAATTGGAATTAAAGATATAGATGTACAATATGATGAAAATTTAAATAAAACAGATGGAACAATATTAAATCAAAGTATATCTGTTGGAACTGTAGTAAAAGAAAATCAAAAAGTTATGATTGTAGTTAACAAACATCCAGTAAAATCTACTGTTACTGTTAATGTTAATTTAAAATCTTTAATGAATTATACAGAGCCTACTGTTACTCCAGTTCAAAGTACACCAAATAATAGTGAAAATACTACAAATACAGATAATACTACAAATACCACAAATTCTACAACTTCAACTGGTACTACAACAACAACGCCAACAGTTCCAGAAATAAAAAAATCTAAAGTGGTTATAAAAGTAGGAGATGAAACAATTTATTCTGAAACAAATGAGCTTACAAAAATTAATATAAGTGCTACTTATACTGGATCTGGTGTAAAAGAAGTTAAAGTTTATGTAGATGATGTAGTAAAAGGTAGTAAATCAGTTGATTTTAGTAATGGTGATTCAACAGTTACTTTTGAATAGAAAATAAATTTAAATTACTTTTTAAAATAAAAATTAAATTTTGAAAGGAGAATCAATGATTGAAATATCTACTTCTGTTTTAACTATAGAAGATAATGCTGTGAGTATATTTTATGAGTTAGAAGTTTCAGGAACAGATTATTTTCATATAGATGTTATGGATGGAAAATTTGTAGAAAAAGATACTTCTAAAATTATGATAGATTATGCAACAACATTAAGTCATATTACACCAATTGGAATTGATGTACATTTAATGTGTGAAGATATAGAAAAATTTGTTGATGAATATATAATGTTAGAACCAGATTCAATAAGTTTTCATATTGAAGCAATAAAAAATAAAGATCAGGCAATGAATATAATACAAGATATAAAATCTAATAATGTAAAAGTAGGGATGGCAATAAATCCAAATACTGATATTGAAAAAATATTTGAGTATTTGCCGTTCTTACATAAAGTAATAGTAATGACAGTTGAACCTGGAAAAGGTGGTCAAGAATTAATAGAATCTACTATTTCAAAAATAAAAAAATTAAAAGAATATATTATTGAAAAAAATTTAGATACTATAATTGAAGCTGATGGTGGAATAAATAATAATAATATATCAAAATTAAAAGATGCAGGCTTGGATATTGCTGTTGCTGGATCATATATAGTAAATTCAGAAAATAAAAAAGATGCAATTTTAAATTTAAAGTGATTTTATTCAGTCTAGCTACAGAGAACTATCCTACTGAATAATAAAGGCGACTTTGTGTCGCCTTTGTTATGTTTTTATTCCAAAGATAAATTTTACAAATCCACGAAGTCCTTTAGGAACTTTTTTTACTACGATAGTCATAATTTTACCTCCTTATTTTTTTTTTACAAAGAATAATTTTTAAACCTGATAGTATAAGTACTATGCTTATAATAATAAGCCAAATTCTTGTTGGTATAAACATTACACTAAAAATACCTAAACCTAGTCCTAAAAAAATTCCACCTTTTGATTTTTTTAATGAGCAAAACATCTACCACAAGCCTCCTTTATATATAATATTATGTAAAACACAAATAGTTACAAATAAAATATTAAATACTATTGTTATTTTTTTTTATTTATAGTAGAATATTTTGTAGGAATATTTAATAATTAGTTATTTTATGTAAAAAAAGAAAAGAATATATTAGTTAAACTTGAATATACTTTTATAAAAGTAAAAATATTAAATATTATATACTTTTAAAAATTTTTAGTAACAAAAGAAAAAACTTATATATGAAATTTTTATTCTAAAAAATATTACTAATAGAAAACAATTCATAGAAAGGAAAGTTAATAATGCAAACACAAGAAAAAAGTAAATCAAAAAAAGATTTTAGTGAGGAAAAAAAAGATACAAAATCTACAAATGGAGTAGAATCAACAAATGAAGCAAAAATAACAAAAAATGATAGCTCAAAAAAAACAAAAACATCAAAAACTACGACGCCAAAATCTACTAAGAAAACTACAACAACCAAAGCCTCTACAACAAAAAAATCTACAGCCAAAGCCTCTACAGCCAAAGCCTCTACAACAAAAGCTTCTACAACAAAAGCTTCTACAACCAAAGCTTCTACAACAAAAAAATCTACAACAAAAGCTTCTACAACAAAATCTACTACTTCTAAAGAAAATAATAAATCTTCAGAAGAAGATATAAATGAATTAAAAAAAGATATTACAGATAAAAAAAATTCTAATGATTCAAAAAAATCATCTTCTAGAAAAACATCTAGGGTAGAAAAACAATTAAAAATAAATTTGGAAGAAAAGAAAGAAATAAGTAAAGATAAAACTGAAAAAATAGAGGAAAAACCAGATTTTGATAAATTGATGGAAAAATTTGCTACTCAAAGAGTTTCAAGTATAAAAGATGAATTAGAAAAGAGTAGTATTAGAAAATTAGAAGCAGAAATGATAAATTCTCATCTGGCAATGAAAGAAGATACAATAAAAACAGAAGATTTTAATTCATCAGATGAGATAGATATTGAAGAGGAATTTGAAACTGAAGAAGAGGATGAAGAAGAAGAATTTAAAAAACCAAAAAAGAAGTTAGTTTTTAAAATATTAAGAATATTTTTAATATTAGCAATATTAGGTATAGCTGTTTTAGTATTTTTATTATATGGTCCTTGGAAAGGATTTAGAGATTGGTATGTTGCTACTGCAATGACTACAATGAATCATCAATGGCTTGCTACAATGTTTTATTCACAAGAAACAATAGATGACGTTTTAAGTAAAAATAAAATAAGTGAAGTTGATGGAATTACTGATAGTTCATTAATAGGAAATGTAAAAGAAGCTCAAAATAATAAATATGCTAATGAATATGAAAAAGCTGTTTTAGAAAAAGATCCAAATCATGAAGATTATAAAATAATAGATATAAAGGGAAAAGGCTATAATGGATATTTAGCTGTAGTATACGATGCATCAAAAATACATACTATGGTAACTTCAAAATTAAATGTTGCTGGAGAATATGTTACTACAATGGCTAAAAACCAAGGTGCAGTATTGGCAATAAATGGTGGAGGTTTTGATGATCCAAATTATAGTAGTAATGGAGGATCTCCAACAGGAATTACTTTTTCTAGAGGAAAACTAATAACGAACAGAAATAATACTGGTAGTGTTGGTGGTGTAATTGGATTTACAAAAGATAATATATTAACAATAGGAAAAATTAGTGTTAGTAAAGCTGAGGAACTTGGAATAAGGGATGCTGTTACATGTGGACCTTTCTTAATAATAAATGGAAAATCTTCTGAAGTATTAGGAAATGGCGGATGGGGTGATGCTGCAAGAACAGTTATTGGACAAAGACAAGATGGAATTGTTTTAATGCTTGTTTTAAATGGAAGAAATTATGCTACAGGAATTATTGGAGCTGATATGGATGATTTAATTGAAATAATGCAAAGATATGGTGCATATAATGCTGCATGTTTAGATGGTGGAACATCTTCTGTTATGGTAGAAAATGGTGAGATTTTAAATGATCCTATAGATGGTAAGGGACGTCATCAAACAAGATTAATTCCAACAGCTTTTGGATTATTTTTAAATGAATAAATAAAATTATTCAATTGGGGACGAAAAAGATGTATTTTAATTTTTTACGTCCCCAATTTGTATGTCTTTGTTTACATGTTTATCATTTGGATTACATTTCGGTTAAGAATATGTAATATATATTGAATATATGTACGCTTTGAAATATAATTCTAATATAAATCAAAAGATAAAAAAGGTTTTGGAGGAAATATGGAAAATACAGAATTAGATTCTATTATTGAAAAATATAAAGAATTAAAATTTAAAAATTATGAAATAGAAAATAATTTAAGAACATTGATAAAGGCTAAGGAAAAATTTCCTGAATTTGGCAAAGATCAAAAATGGATTAAACAGTATAGACAAAATCTTTCTGATATTTCTGAAGAAATGGAATGTTATAAGATAATAAAAGATAAAGTTTCAAATGAGGAGTTACAAGAAATATCTTATGATATAAAAGCTGAAATTTTTAAAAAGATTTACTATGATAATAATTTAGATAGATTTGATATGCAAAAAGATGAAATATCTGCAAAAGAATATAATATTCAAAATACAGGATATTTATTTAATAATTTAGACCCTGAGATAAAAAATGAAGAAAACTTTGATAAATCTAAATTCGCAAATATGATATTAGGAGAAAAAAATTTCTTAAAAAAATTAGATTTAGCCGTTTTTTTAGCAAAAAAAGATAATAATTTTTTTGATACATCTGTTATATACAAAGCGGAAATTACAAAATTATTTGTTAATAAAATGCAAATAGAAGAAATTGATGAAAATGAAGTTATAACAGCAGCTATAATGTATACATGTAAAAAAGTTGATTCTGCACGAGAAATAGAAAGAATAAAAAAAGAAAAAAATAAAGATTTTGAATACTTAAAATCTTTAGGGTTTTCAGATCGTTTTTGTAAAATATGTTTAGAACATACTAGATATAATCAACCAGAAGAAAATTATGAAAGAGAACCAGAAGGCGATATTTTAGAATTAGTTGAAAATTATGTAGGTTTAACTATGCATAGGGAAGATAGAATGGCATTTCCTATTGATGAAGCTATAGATTTAATTGAAAATAAAAATTTACAAGGAAAATATAATAGATATTTAAATCTTTTTAAAGAATTTGTAGAAATAATGGAGGAGATTAGAATATGACAGATACGCCATTACACGAATTATATAATAATTTTAATAGTAAAAAAAGAACAGATATAAAAGAAGCTCTGCATGGTACAGTTAGTGTAAATAATAGATTATTAGAAAAACATATTATCAGTGAACCTGAATCAACTAGAGAAGAAATAAACTCAAATATTTTTGATGTTTTAACTAATATAGAAAATATTATTGCTCAAAGAGATGTATGTATGTATTTACAACAAAATTATGTTAGTAAAACTGCAGAATTACAACAATTGAAAAACTCTGTAAAAGAAGCTGCAAAAACAAATAAGGATGATGAAATTGTAAATGATGTTATCGGAGGTTAATGATGGATGATAAGGAATTAGTTGAAACTAATAGTACAGGCTTTTTTTCAAAAATAAAATTATGGTTTTTAAAATTATTTTATGGTAATAATAAGAATGTTGAAAATTTAAATAATGATTTAGAGTTAGAAAAACAACAAATAAATTATAATGATGATGTTATTGAAGATTATGAAAATACACCAAATAAGTTAAAATATGAATTTTCAACTCCAACCGTAAGTAAACAAAAACTTGATAAAATTAAGATTGACTTAGATAGTGGTAAAATAGGATTTGAAAAATTATATGAGCTATCTAATAATGAAATAAATGAACTTGGAAAATTATATGATACTAATATAATAGATATGGTTTCTAAGTTGAGGGAAGTTGAAATGAGTTTAAATAATTACAGAAGAAAATTATCTAAAATTCAGAATCAATAATAATTTGAAAGTTAGTGGTATTTGTGTAGGAGGGATTAATGGGCAGCGCAATTCCAAAAAATTATGTTGAATTCATGGAACATATAAACAAGAATTTTAGAGACCAAAATGCCATATATGAAAAAAAAGATGGTAACTTTTTGGGAAAAAAATTTGGAGAGTTATATGATGATGTTCAAACATTTGCGAAAAAATTATATACTTTAGGCTTAAAAGGAAAGAATATAGCTGTAATAGGAGCTAATTGCTATGATTGGATTGTTACATATTTTTCTGTAATAACTTATGTAGGTGTTTTAATTCCTATTGATGATACATGGACAGAATATGATTTAAAAAATATAATGAATACAGTAAAAATTGATTGTGTAGTTTGTGATGAAAAATCACTTGATAAAGTTTATACTGTTTGTATTGAAAATGGAATTAAAACAATAGAGTTTAAAAGAGATTTAGAAATATTTTTATCAGAAAAATTAACAGTTATAGATGTAGAATTAGATGAGAATAAAAATCCAGATGATTTAAGTGTTTTAGCTTTTACATCTGGAACATCAGGAAAACCTAAAGGAGTAATGCTTTCACAAAATAATTTAATATCTAATTTATATGGTATAAGAGAATTAGTTCCTTATGAAAGAAATGATAGAATTCTTTTAGCATTACCTTTAGCACATATACTTAGTTTTAACGTATATATGGCTTTTCAATTATATGAGGGAATTTCTGTTTATTTAAGTAATTTTGAAGATGTTATCTCAGATTTAAAAATTGTAAAACCAACCTCTTTTCCAGCAGTACCATATATTTTAGAAAAAATAATAAAATCTATTGATGAAAGGGAAATGAAAAAAATACAGAAAAATATTTTATTATCTAATACACTTAGAAAAAAAGGTAAAGATAAAAGAAATAAACTATTTAAAGATTTTCATTTAATGTTAGGAGGAAAATTAAGATATATTTCAGTAGGTGGAACTAATGTAAAGGATTCTGTACTAAAATTTTATGATAATTTAGGTATTGTCATAATTCAAGGATATGGTCTTACAGAATGTTCACCTATTGTTTCATGTAATAGTTTTAATAATAACATTCCATCAACTGTAGGCAAAGTTTTGTATGGTCAAAGAGTAAAAATAATAGAAGAAAATGATTCAAATATAGGTGAAATACTAGTAAAAGGCAGAAATGTAATGCTTGGATACTATAATAATGATGCTTTAAATAAAAAAGTTTTTACAGAAGATGGATATTTTAAAACAGGTGATTTAGGATTTTTTGATAATGCTGGATGTTTACATTTAGTAGGTAGAAAGAAGAGACTTATAACAAATTTAGTAGGTCAAAATATATATCCTGCAGAAATTGAAAAATTAATAATGGCACATAATAGTATTTCTAAAGTTGTAGCTTATTTAGATAAAAATTATTTATGTGTTACAGTAGTTACAAATTTAGATGAAGCAGAAGTAGTAAAAATTTTAAAGCAAGTTAATAAAAGATTACCTAAATTTAAAAGAATAAAAGATTTTGTAATAAAGAGGGGATAATATTGCAGTAAAGGAGGAAATATTAGTTTGATAAAAAAGATAAGTATTATATTTTCTTTAATTATATTAATATTTATAGTTTTTTTTACAAATAATAGTTATGCAGGTACAATAAGTTCTGATATAAACGGAATAGATGAAGGAAAATATCCCGGAATAAAAAAACTAATTCAAGATCTACAATCAAAGCATCCAACTTGGAAATTTCAGGTTGAATATACAGGATTAGATTTTAATAATGTTATAATGAATGAATGTCAAGGTCATGGGACTAGTCCTAAAAATTTATCACCTGCTTTTGATAATAGTTATTCTGGAATGTGGATATGTCCAATTTGTGGAGAAAAATTGTATGATTCAGAAAAATGGTATTGTGCATCAGAAGATGCTATCAGATATATGATGGATACTAGAAATTCAATAAATGAAAATGATATATTTCAATTTTTAGATTTATCATATACAGATAATTCTTCAATAAATAATTCTGTTACAGAAACTGATATGAATATATCATCTACTAATTTTGAAGTTGCTCCAAATGTTGATTTTAATGCAATAAAGCAAAAATATCCTAGTGCAATTATGAAAGATGCTAATGGTAATGATTTACCAAATGATTTAATAATTACTGGGAATAAGATAATAATAGATAATGTAACATATACTATTATAAAAAAAGGCGATGTAAATAAAGATGGACAAGTTAATATTGTAGATGCAGTTAATATGTTAAATTCTATTACTGGAAAAATACAATTAGATGATGTATCTAATCTTTCTGGAAAGATAAAAGGAACTGGCGTAATAAATATAGTTGATGTTGTATCTGTTTTAAATAATATAACAGGTAAACAAAATATTTCTATTTATATAGAGACAGAAACTCAAAGTAATAATAATTTGGCTTCTGGTGTAGAGCAAATGTCGAAAAAAATGAGCTTTTTAGATAATGATGCAATTCAAGCTATACTTAATGCATCAAATAAATATAAAGTAAATCCATTATATTTAATGGCTAGGCTTTATCAAGAGCAAGGAGCAGGAACTTCGCCATTAGCAAATGGAAGTGGACAAAATGGAGAATATGTGGGTTTTTATAATTTATTTAATATTAATGCATCTGGAAATTCAAAAGAAAAAATAATAAAAAATGGTTTATCTTATGCATATTCTAAAGGATGGGATACTAAAGCTAAATCAATTGAAGGTGGAGCAGAAGTAATTGCAAATTCTTATATAAGTAAAAATCAAGATACTTTATATTATCAAAAATTTAATGTAGTAGGTACTACAGGATTATATAATCATCAATATATGCAAAATATTTTAGCTGCACAAAGTGAAGCAAAAACTTTAAGAAATACATACATCAGTATTGATCCTAATTTACAAAATACATATGTTTTTACAATACCAGTATATGAAAATATGCCAAATTCAGCTTGTAGTAGACCAAATACATCTAGTTCAAATACAATAAATTATTCTCAAAAAACAGTAAGTGTAGATACATCGTTAAAAGTTAGAGCTAGTGCATCTACTTCAGCAGAAGTAATTACTTCTCTTAAAAACAATTATAAAGTAAAAGTAATTAAAACAACTTCAGAAAAAATAGATAATCATTATTGGAGTTTAATAGTATGTGAAGCAACTGGTGCTTATGGTTATGTTGCAAATGATTACTTAAAATAAAAAGCCAAATGGCAAAAGGAGGATTTTATGAAATGTGAAAAATGTGGTAAAGAAATACCAGATGGAGAAAACAAAATTTGTGAAGAGTGTAAAAAAACGTTATTAAACGATTTAACTGTTGAATCTAAATCAGATACTACAGAGAATAAAGATAATAAAAAAGAAGAAAAAAAAGAAAATGTAGAAAATAATAATGAAAAAAGAAATGGATCAAAAATATTTGGAATTATTTTAGTAATTTTAATTATTATTGTTGCTTTATTTTTTATTCTAACAAAAACCAAAGTAGGAGATGAGGTTTCTGATGTTTTAGGCTCTAATAAAGTTGGAAATAGTATAGCAAATATTAGAAATTATGGTTATACAACAAAGCAAGGTTCATGGATTTATTATATAGCAGCAACAGAAGACGGAAATAATCCTGCTATTTATAAATCTAAAGAAGATGGAAGTGAAAAAAAGCTTTTATATGAAGAAGAAGGTAATATTTTAGGATTAAATGCATATGGTGATTATTTGTATTTTATATTAATTAATGATGAACAAGTTAAATCCAATACAACTCTTTCAGATGAAGAGTCTTTAGATACACTAAATAATCAAATTTGTAGAATGAAATTAGATGGTAGTGATTTTGAAGTAATAAATTCTAATGAATTTCACAATAATTGTTATGAAATTTATGTTGTAGATGATAAGGTATATTATATAGGTTTAGATACTAATATATATTATATGGATTTAGATGGAAAAAATAAAACTAAATTAAATAATGATAAATCTGGATTCTTAGGAATAACAGATGATTATATTATCTTAAATGTAAATAAATCTGATGATGAAAAATCTGAAGATAAAAATGAAGTAGCTAATAATGAAGTAGCTGAAAATACAGATACTAATACTATAACAGAAGAGAGTACAGATAATATAAGTGATTCTGAATCTATTTTCGAAACAAAAATTATGAAAAGAGATGGATCTAATTTAAAATCTTTAACAGGAGAAAGATTATATAGTATTAATATATTAGGAAATTATATATATTATGTTGATCAAGATAAAAAAATCTATAAAGTAAAAATTGATGGTACAGATAAAACTTTAATTTCTGATAAAGTTACTGCATATAATATGTGTGTAAGTGATAAATATATTTTCTATATGAGTTATACTGATGAAGATAAAGATGAAGTAGCTATTTATAGATTAGATTTAGATGGTAAAAATGAAACAAAGATATATGATTTAGATAGTTATTCATCATTCTTAAATTTAGTAGATGGAAAAATTGTATTCATGGATAGTGATGATAAAAAACTTAGTATAAATGAAATAGATAAAGATGGAAATAATAAAGTAGCATTATATGAATTGAAATATAGTTCTATAGAAGAAAATTCACAAGCTTCTAATGAGAATGAAGTAAATACAAATGAAACTACAGATACTTCTGATACTGATACAACAAATGAAACAACTGATACTTCTACTACAGATGCAACAAATCAAACTACTGATAATGCAAACCCAGCAGAAAATACTCAAAGTAATTAATATTATAATTTTTTTTAAAATAAACTTCGTTTTCTAATAAATAGAAAACGAAGTTTATTTATTTATTCAGTAGGAAAGTTCTCTGTAGATAAGCTGAATAAAAGCATCGCAATGTACTAAATAACAAATAAAAATATTAAATTATACTTGCTATTGCTAATTTTTAAGTAAATTTTTAATAAAAATTATAATATATCTTGAAATAAAAAATTAATTATTATAAAATTATTTAGTCAAAAAATATCAAATTAACTTATAATTTATCGAATTTTAAGTAAACTATAAGTACGAGGAGATATTTTATGATGAAAAGAAATAAAAAAGAATTAAAATTAAAGAAAGAACATAAAATATTAAAATTAATTCTAATTCTTTTTGTAATAGTTTTAATTTTACAAATGGCTATATTTAGTGCATATGTTTTTAAATCTAAAGGAAATATTGCAGAAGCTACAATAGATATTGCTACAGATATAGTAGGTAAGCAAGATACAATATTTTGTTTGTTCTTAGGAATAAGTGATGATTTAAAATCTAATTTAACAGATACAATAATTTTAGCTGGATATAATCCAAATTCTCAAAAAGCATTTATGATATCAATACCAAGAGATACTTTTATAGGAAAAAATACAAAAAGAGTTAGTGGATATGATAAAATAAATTCTTTATATCAAAAAGGCGAAAATATTATAATAGATGAAATTGAAAATATATGTGGGATAGAAGTAAATAATTTTATTGTTGTAAAAAATAAAATTTTGATAGATATTGTTGATAGTATAGGTGGAGTATATTTTAATGTTCCAATTAATATGGATTATGATGATAAAACTCAAAATCTTCATATTCATCTTAAGCAAGGAGAACAATTATTAGATGGAAAAAAAGCAGAACAATTAGTTAGATTTAGACATAATAATAATGGTACATCATATCCAGTAAGCTATGGAGATAACGATTTTGGAAGAATGAAAACACAAAGAGAATTTTTAAAGGCATTAGCTACTCAGCTAATAAATATTGATAATGTAACAAGAATAAAAGATATTATTTCTGCATTTTTTGATAATATAAAAACAAATATATCTTTAAAAACTATTTTTTCTTATATTCCTTATGCTGTAGAGTTTGATACTATGGATTTAAAGATGGATCAATTACCAGGAGAATCAAAACTTGTAAATGATATTTGGTTTTATGAATATAATATAAATGAAACAAAAGAAATGATAAAAGAAATGTTAGAATTTATAGAAGTGGATAAAAATTACAAATGATAATATTTAAATAAAATAATTTTCGAAAAAGGTGAGAAAGTATTATGGATAATATGGAAAAAGATAAAAAAAATATAACAAATGAAAATGTTCCAAAAGGTAATAATATTGAGAAAAAAAGTCAAACTCAGAATACTCAAATAAAAAATAACAAAAATGTACAAAAAAAGGTTAATAATTCAAATATATCAACTAATACTAATGAAAATAATAATTCCAAATTATTAAATAATAGTTCATCGAAAGATAATAAATCTGCTGTTCAAAGTAAAAATCAAAGTCAAGATAAGCATAAAAATCAGCAAATAAAAAAAGATAATATAACTATAAATAAAAACCAAAATTATAAAGATAAAGTCCATTCTGCTTCTAATAATAGTAAATTACCAAATGTCAAAGAATCAAATATTAATAAAACAAATGTTAAACAATCTAAAGAGAAAAAATTAAATAAAAACAATTTAAAAAATAATGATGAAAAAAAACAAAATCATGTTAACCAAAAAGTAGAAAAAGAAAATATAGTTAATATAAAAGATGATTTTATATCAAAAGAAGAAAAAGAAAAAAAATCTAGTAAATTAAAAAAAATAATTTTAATAATTTTATTAGTGATTATAATTATTTTATTATGTTTTATTGGTTATTTTGGATTAAATATTTCAAACAATAAAATTGTATCTAATGTTTATATAGAAGAAATAGATGTATCAAATTTAACTAAAGATGAAGCAAAAAGTAAGATAGAAAATGAATATTCAAAAATTTTAGGAAAGGATATTAAATATTCTTTTGAAAATGAAGAGTATAGTATAAATTTTGATGATATAGATTTTGAACTTATAATAAATGAATCTTTAGATGAGGCTATGAAAATAGGAAGAACAGGCAATATTTTTAAATCTTTTGTAGATTTTTATTCTTTGAAATTTGGTAATAAAGAACAAGTAGATTTATATTATAAATATAATAAAGAAAAATTATATTCCAAAATAAAAGAAATAGAAGATAAATTTTATAGAGAAGTTAAACAATATAGTTATAGTGTAGAAAATAATATTTTAAAAATTCAAAATGGTACTTCTGGAGTAAGTTTAAATTATGAAGAAATAGAGAAAAATATAAATGAATCTATAGAAAATAAAAAGGTAAGTGAAATGGTAGAGCTTCCTTTAATTATAGAAGAACCAGATGAAATTGATGTAACAAAAATTCATAATGAAGTTTTTGTTGAAATGCAAAATGCTTATTATACATTAAATCCTTTTGAAATACATAAAGAAGTTACAGGAGTTAATTTTGATATAATGGCATTAAAAGAAATGATAGAATCTGAGCCAGATAAAGAAGAATATTCTATAAACTTAATAATTACAGAACCTACTACAAGAGTTGAAAATTTGGATTTATATAAAGATGAACTTGGTAATTGCACTACAACTTATGTAAATAATCCTAATAGAACTACAAATTTAAGATTAGCTGCAAGTAAAGTTAATGAATATGTATTAATGCCAGGAGAAACATTCTCATATAATGAAGTTGTAGGAGAAAGAACTGTATCTGCAGGATATAAAAATGCTGCATTATATATAAATGGCGAAGTTGAAGATGGTTTAGGAGGAGGAATTTGTCAAATTTCATCAACAATATACGATGCTGTTGTAGATGCTAATTTGGAAATTGTAGAAAGATCTAATCATGCAAGAGTTCCATCATATTTACCAGCAGGAAAAGATGCTACAGTTTATTGGGGAAGTAAAGATTTTAAATTTAAAAATAATAGAGAATATCCGATAAAGTTATTAGTATCAGTTCAAGGAGGATATGCTACAGCAAAAATATACGGAACACTTAGCCAAAATGAATACGATATATCAATAGAAACATCAGTTGTTAGTAGAACAAGTGAAAATTTAGTTGTTAATGCATATAAAGTATATAGACAAAATGGTGTAGAAGTTAATAGAGAATTATTATCAACAGATTCTTATAAAATTTAAATTATTATGTAAAAACATTTGACAAAAATTTACTTTTAGAAGATAATTAGTATATGAAAAAATTGCAAAAGATTTTATAAAATACAAAGGAGGAATATATAATGTATATATTCAATAGAGTTACAATAGTACCCCAATTACCATCTAGAATTTCAAAATTATCTGAAATTGCAAATAATTTATGGTGGTCTTGGAATACTGATTTTTTAAGATTATTTTTAGAAATGGATATGAGTTTATGGGATAAAGTTGAAAGAAATCCTATTAAATTTTTAAAATTAGTTAGCCAAGATAAATTAAAACAGGCTTCTGAAGATCAAAATTTTTTGAAAAAATATGATAAAATAGTTCAAGACTTTGATAATTATATGAATAGCAAAGATACATGGTTTTTAAAAAATCATTCAGAAAACAAAGATGATATTATTGCATATTTTTCTGCTGAATATGGACTAGATGAAATAGTTCCTATATACTCTGGAGGTCTTGGAATATTATCTGGTGATCATTTAAAATCAGCTAGTGACTTAGGTATTCCTTTAGTTGCTTGTGGGCTTTTATATAAAAATGGTTATTTTCATCAAAAAATTGATGTTTATGGTAATCAATGTTCAGAGTACCATAATATAGATTTATACAATTTACCAATTTTGCCAGTAAAAGATGAAAATAATGAAGATTTAATTATAGAAACAGATTTAGATAATAGAAAATTTTATTTAAAAATATGGCAAATAAATGTTGGAAGAGTTAAATTATATTTAATGGATTCTGATATAGATAAAAATGATGCTGATTTTAGAGAGATAACATTAAAACTATATGGCGGAGATAAAGAAATGAGAATTCGTCAAGAAATAGTTTTAGGAATGTGTGGAGTAAAAGTTTTAAAAAGATTAGGAATAAATCCAACAATTTATCACATGAATGAAGGACATTCTTCTTTCTTAACAATTGAACTTATATTAAATATAATGAAAGAAAAACAAGTTTCTTTCCAAATAGCTAAAGAAATTGCAACAAATCAAACTGTATTTACAACACATACTCCAGTACCAGCTGGAAATGATATATTTGATATTGACTTAGTAGAAAAATATTTTCATGGTGTATGGCCTAGACTGGGTATTTCTAGAGAAGAGTTTTTAAAACTAGGAATGAAAGAATGTAATGAATTAGAGCCAGGCTTTAATATGGGAATTTTAGCATTGAAAATTTCTGGAAAGAAAAATGGAGTTAGTAAACTTCATGGAGAAGTTTCAAGAGAATTATTTAGTGAAGTATGGCCAAATATTGCTCAAGATGAATCTCCAATTGAATATGTAACTAATGGAATTCATACATGTTCATGGCTTGCTCCTAGAATGAAACGTTTATTTAATGATTATTTACCACCTTTCTGGCAAGATAGAATCCATCTTCAAGAAACTTGGAATAAAATAGACGATATTCCAGATGAAAGATTATGGGAAGCTCATGTATCTAGAAAAGAAAGACTTATTAAACTTATAAAAGAAAATATATCAAATAGATATATAAATAATGGATTGGGTTATGATAAAGTATCTGAAGTAATTAGTAATATTAATCCTAGAGCTTTAACAATAGGATTTGCTAGAAGATTTGCAACATATAAAAGAGCTACTTTAATTTTTAGAGATTTAGCTAGATTAACACAAATATTAAATGATCCAAATAGACCAGTACAAATAGTATTTGCCGGAAAAGCTCATCCTGCTGATAAAGAAGGTCAAGATTTAATAAAATATATAGATGAAGTATCTAAGATGCCACAATTTAAAGGAAAAATATTCTTACTAGAAAATTATAATATTTTAGTTGCAAGATATTTAGTTAGTGGTGTAGATGTATGGTTAAATAATCCTAGACGTCCAATGGAAGCATCTGGAACTAGTGGAGAAAAAGCATCTGTAAATGGAGTAATAAATTTCAGTATATTAGATGGCTGGTGGGCAGAAGGATATGATGGTAAGAATGGTTGGTCAATAGGATCTGATATGGAATATATGTCTTATGAAGAACAAGATAAAGCTGATAGTAATAGTATTTATCATACTTTGGAAAATAAAATAATCCCAACATATTACAATCAAGATCAAAATGGAATGCCTAGAGAATGGGTAAAAATAATGAAAAACTCAATAAAAACTACTGGTGGAAAATATAGTACAGCTAGAATGTTAGTTGATTATACAGAACAATTATATTTACCATTATGCAGAAATTATAAAAAATATTTTACAGATTTAGAAAAAGTATTTGAATTTACAAAATGGAAGAAAAATATTAAAAATCAATGGAATGATATAAAAATAGATCAAAAGGATAATGTTGATAATGAAAAATTTGTAGCAGGTGAAAAAATAAAAGTTAGTTGTAATGTTTTTGTTCCAGAAAATCTAAAAGATACTACAAGTGTAGAATTATATTTTGGTCAAATCTTAGAAAGTGGAACTATAAAAAAGGTTGCTGTATATGAAATGGTAGCTGGAAGTGTTATGGAAAATGGTGAAACAGAATATAATTATGAGTTAGACTTAAGTACAGGTGGAAATTATGGTTATACTTTTAGAGTAGTTCCAAAAAATGAGATGCTTTTAGAGCAAGAAAATTTAAATTTAGTTAAATGGCTAGAAAAATAAATTTTAACCCAAAAAAGTTTAACATACTTTTTTGGGTTTTTTTATAAAGGAGATTGTATGGAAGAAAATTTTTCTATTATATATAAAGATTTAGTAAATGAATATGGTAATAAATTTAAGAATGATAGAAAATTTGTTACAACAAAAAAAATGTTGTATGTATTATTTGCATGGATTATTTTTAGTTTTATTGAAACAATTATAAGTACATTAGGATATTCAGGAAGTATAATTTATTTATTATTTCAAGCTTTATCTGCAGTTTCTATATGTTTATTAATTATATTTGTATTTTTTACATTAAATTTAAATATGAATTATTGGAAAAAAGCTTTTGAATTTAAAAATGATGTAGGAAAAAAATTTTGGAAAAAAATAAACGAAAATGTAGATTATATTCCTGAAAGAACTGAGATTAATATAGAAGAAACAAAAAAAGAATTATATAATCTTTATGAAAATTCTGTTATAATTGATGTAGAAGATTATTTAAAATTTGAAGATTTAAAAATGTATACTATAAGATTCAATACTAAAGATAAAAAAAGATTAACAGGAACTTTTGTTATTATTGATAATATTAATAAAATTCTGGAAAAAGAAGAGTTAAATAACTTAAATTTAGAAATTGTAAAAGACATAATAAATATAACTCAAAAAAATAATAAATTATATTTATTACTAGATGCAAAAGAAGTTTTTTATTTTAATAATGTTAATTTTTTTAGTGAAAAAGAATTACTTGGAAATTATATTAGATTTTATGATTTATTAAAAATAAAAGAAAGTTTTAATTGAGGGGAAATATTATGGATAATGAGATACATAAACAGGCTTTTGTAGGAAATAAATATGAAAAGCTATATAATATGAAGTTTTCTTTATTAACATTTTTTTTCGGAGAAATATATTGGGCATATAGAAAAATGATAGTAGAATCAATAATACTTATGATAATAGATTTGCTTATTGAAGTTTTGATACTATCACTTTTACCTATTAATATATCTATAATAATTTATTTAATAGTTTCTATAATTCTTAGAATTTTGTGTTCTTTAGCATTTGGACCTTTATATAGGAATTTTGTTGATAAAAGTGTAATAAGAATAATAGATAAAGATATAATAGATTCTGAAGCAGATGAAATAACTTTATGCGAAAAAAAAGGAAAGCCATCTATAGTATTTTTAATTGTTGTTGTTATTATATATTCTGGATTATTCGGAACAATAAGTGGAAGAGTAATTGCAAATAAAAGTATAAATTATAATTCACAAAATTATTCAAATATAAAAACAGAAGATGAAGAAAATACTGAAACAGAAAAAGATGATAATTATAAAACAAAAGATAATGAAAATCTTGAAACAGAAGATGATGATAATTCTAAAATAAGATATAATGAAAATCTTGAAATAGAAGATGATAATAACTCTACAAATACTAATGAATCTAGTGATAACGAAAATACTAATACTATTAATAAAAACACCAAAACAAAAGCAGTAAAAAAAGAATATGATGAATATTCTTATAATATTTTTACAAATATTGATATATCAAAATATATACAAATAGAACTACCAGATTTATTTGAAAATGATAGTACAGAGGATTATATTAATGAATATTCTCATAAAGATGGTACTAAAAGAGATATTTCTTTTTCAATTTCAAGAGTAGAAGCAGATAGTGCTGAAGATTTTATAAAAGATGTTACTGAAACTAATGGATTATCTTTAGAAAACGATATGTATAATACAGAAGTAAATGGACTAGAATGGTATATAGTTGGATTTGAATCAGATGGAAAAATAATTTACTATAATGCAACAGATTATGAAGATAATGTTTTCTTATATAGATATGAGATTGATAGTTCGGTTCAAGATGAGCAATTACTAAAATCTTATGAAGATGTAATATATTCAATTAAAATGAATGATTAAGAATTTGAAAGTAAATATTATTTATAAAGGAGATAAAGTTGAAAGAACAAAAATTTAAAAGAATTCTATTTTTAATAATATTGTTAGCTTTTGTAGTAAGGCTAATTTATATAATAAATATACCATATAATGAAAAACAGCATGATTTAGATCTATCTTATATATTAACAATATTTCAAACAGGTCATTTACCTCAGAGTAATAGACTTCAGTATTCTCATCCTCCTTTACATCAAATTCTTGGTGCAATATTTTTACATATAGAAAATATTTTTGTAGATGATGTAACTGTAGATAATATTGCTGGTGAAAGTTTACAATATCTAACTTTAATATATTCAATGATATTGTTGTATGTTATTTATAATATTGCTAAAGAAATGAATTTCAAAAAAAGTTTTTTATTATATATAACTTTTTTTACAGCGTTTCATCCAACACTAATAATATTATCAGGAAGCTTAAATAATGATAATTTATGTGTATTATTAACTATGTGGAGTATATTAAGGCTTATAAAATGGTATAAAAAAGCTAATATAAAAAATACTTTATTATTAGCTATTACAACAGGATTAGCAGTAATGACGAAATCAAATGGAGCAATTGTTTCAGTTCCGATAATATATATATTTATAATTAAGATATATAAAGAATTAAAAAAATCAAATAATAAATTAATAGTACTAAATAAATATTTGAGGTTAATTTGTATTTTTGCTATAGTATCATTGCCTATAGGCTTATGGTATAATTTAAGAAATTATGTTTTATTCAATCAACCAATTATATTTGTTTTAACTCCTCACGAGTCATTATATGTGGGTAATCATAGTTTATTAGAAAGATTTATTCCTATTTCAAAAGAACTATTTGAAGTGTATTGTCACCCCTATGAGGATTTTAATATTCCAATATATTTACTAAAATGTTCTATGTTTGGAGAATTTAATTGGGGTGAAGATAAAATATCTATTATATATTATGTTATATCAATTATATGTAATATATTATTTAATATTTTTGCATTATTTTGTATTATAAAAAATATTTTTAACAAAAATAAAAGAAATATAATATGGAAAAATACATTATTACTATTAGGTGTTACAAATATAATAAGTTATATTATATTAAATTTAAAATTACCATATGGATGTAGTATGGATTTTAGATATGTTGTTCCTTTAATTTTTACACAAGTTTTCTTTATATGTTTTGAATTACAATATATGATTAAAAAAAATAAAAAGGTGCAAAATGTAATTTTTACATGTATATTTGAGTTAACCCTAATTTTAATGTTAGTATCAAATATGATTATAGTATTTGGATTTTTACGCTAAATATTATGAAATTTAGATTGGAAAATAAAACATTACATATATATTAAGGGGAATCTAAATGAAAATAATAAGAAAAAGTGGAAAATAGTAATAATTTTAATTATTTATTCTATTATATCTTTTATTGAATCTCAAATAAATATGTATAAATATCATGCAAATTTAAATGCAACTCATAGCTTTTCTTCAAAATGGTATACATGGCCAATTTTATATAAGCCTGTATGGTATTATCAGAAAAGTTATTATAATTCAATGAAGTCTACTATTTCATGTTTAGGAAATCCTTTAATTTGGTGGTGTTCTATTATTTTTGTGATAGAACAATTTATATACTGTTTATTAAAGAGAAAAGCCAAAGATTTTATACTTATTGTTATGATATTAGCAACATGGATGCCATATAAATATATAGATCAAACTAAATTGTTGGATTCTTGGATTTATTAATTATAAAAAAGATTATTATATATGTACTAAAATTATTTTATATATATAAATTTTTGAAAAAAGTTAAAAAATTTAATTTTACTATTTTTTGCCAAAATTATTGAAAAATTAAAAAAGTATTGACTTTGTACCTAATTCATGATATAAATATTTTATAATTATTTAAAAGAGAATATATTTAAAGCGTTGACTGAGAGAGTAGCATATTATGAAAACAAAGCGAGTTAGGGTTGGTGTGAGCCTAATGTTGGATGATATAGTGAAAAGGACTCAGGAGTGATTGTTGGAAATGAAAAATTAGTAAAAGTATAACAATACGTATACCTACGTAACAGGTTAGAGTGATTTATAGTTATAAAACTATAAGTAACTAGTGTGGTACCACGTTTATAGCGTCTCTAGATTTTTTCTAGATGACGTTTTTTTTTATTTTAATTAAAAAAGTATGTAGAATTAAAAACACATAATATAAAATTCTCTTGTTGATTATTTCGGTATAAAATATAAAGATGAAAAATATAATAATTTAAAGAGGTGTATAATTGTATGAAAGAAAATACAAATTATAAGAAATTTTTTTACAGTGGATGGCCTAAACGAAGACAGATTTAAATATCAAGTAAAAAAATTTATTAAAAGGAGAAATTAAATATGAATTATAAAAAAATAGTATTAGCTTATTCAGGTGGATTAGATACCTCAGTTATTATAACTTGGTTAAAAGAAAATTATAAAGGCTGTGAAGTGATTGCTGTAACAGGTGATGTAGGACAGGGAGAAGAGGAATTAGAAGGTCTAGAAGAAAAAGCCAAAAAAACAGGTGCTTCTAAACTTTATATTTTGGATTTAAAAGAAGAAATGGTAAATGATTATATTATTCCTACAATAAAGGCAGGAGCTACTTATGAAAATGTATATTTATTAGGAACACCATTTTCAAGACCATTAATTGCAAAAAAATTAGTTGAAATTGCTAAAAAAGAAAATGCAGATGCAATATGTCATGGTTGTACAGGAAAAGGAAATGATCAAGTAAGATTTGAACTTGGTGTAAAAGCATTTGCACCAGATATGCCAGTTATTGCACCATGGAGAACATGGGAAATAAAAAGTAGGGAAGATGAAATTGAATACGCAGAAAAACATAATATACCACTAAAAATTAATAGAGAAACAAATTATTCAAAAGATAAAAATTTGTGGCATTTATCACATGAAGGTTTAGATTTAGAAAATCCGTTAAATGTTCCTCAATATGATAAAATTTTAGAAATGGGAGTAACTCCTCAAAAAGCACCAGATAAAGAAGAAATAATAAAATTAACATTCGAAAAAGGTGTACCAGTTGCTTTAAATGATAAGAAAATGTCTACACTAGATATTATTTTGAAATTAAATGAGATTGGTGGAAAAAATGGTATAGGTATTTTAGATATGGTTGAAAATAGACTGGTTGGTATGAAATCAAGAGGAGTTTATGAAACACCAGGTGGAACTATAATTTATAAAGCACATGAACTTCTAGAAAGTATTTGTTTAGATAAAGAAACAGCTCATTATAAGCAAAGCGTAGCAGATAAATTTGGTGAACTATTATATAATGCTGGTTGGTTTAGTCCACTTCGTGAGGCTTTATCTGCTTTTGTTGATAAAACACAAGAAACTGTAACAGGAGATGTAGGATTGAAATTATATAAAGGAAATATTATAAGTAATGGTATATCAAGCCCATATTCTTTATATTCAGAACAAACAGCTTCTTTTGGTGAAGATGAAGACTTTAATCAAGAAGATTCAAAAGGATTTATCAATTTATATGGATTGCCAACAAAAGTAAGAAGTAAAATGATTGAAAATAAAAAATAGAAGATAGGAAGGGATAAGTATGGCATTATGGGAAGGAAGATTTAAAAAAGAATTAGATGCAAGAACTAATGATTTCAATTCATCAATTCATTTTGATAGCAGAATGTATAAACATGATATAAAAGGTAGTATAGCACATACAAAAATGTTAGAAAAACAGAAAATAATATCTACCAAAGAGGCAAAGGCAATTGTTCAAGAATTATCACAGATTTTACTTGAACTTGAAAATGGTACTTTACAAATTGATTTTGATGCAGAAGATATACATATGTATATTGAAAGTGAGTTAACAAAAAGATTGGGAAATACTGGAAAGAAGCTACATACTGCTAGAAGTAGAAATGATCAAGTAGCATTAGATATAAGAATGTATTTAAAAGATGAAATAGTAAGTATTGTTGATTTGATAAAAAAATTAATTAAAATCTTACTTGTAAAGTCTGAAGAAAATTTGGAAACAGTAATGCCCGGATATACTCATCTTCAAAGAGCTCAACCTATTACTTTTGCACATCATATAATGGCTTATGTTGAAATGCTTATGCGTGATATAGAAAGATTACAAGATACTTATAAAAGAACTAATATTATGCCATTAGGAAATTGTGCTTTAGCAGGAACTACTTATGATATTGATAGAAAATATGTACAAGAACTTTTGAATTTTGACGATATTACAAAAAATAGTTTAGATGGAGTTTCAGATAGGGATTTTGTTATAGAGCTTGCTTCAGATATTTCTATAATAATGATGCATTTATCAAGATTTAGTGAAGAAATTATTTTATGGTGTTCTTGGGAATTTAAATTTGTTGAATTAGATGATAGCTTCTCAACAGGCTCATCTATTATGCCCCAAAAGAAAAATCCAGATATTACTGAGCTAATTAGAGGAAAAACAGGTAGAGTTTATGGTAATTTAGTTACATTATTAACTATGATGAAAGGTTTACCACTTGCTTATAATAAAGATATGCAAGAAGATAAGGAGGCTATTTTTGAAAGTATTGATACAGTAAAAATATGTTTAGAAACAATTATGCCAATGATTGAAACAATGAGAGTTAATAAAGAAAATATGAAAAATTCTGCATTAAAAGGTTTTATTAACGCAACAGATTGTGCTGACTATTTAGTAAGAAAAGGTATTCCTTTTAGAGATGCTTATAAAATAACAGGAGAAATTATAGCTTATTGTATTGATAATAATAAGGATTTAGATAGTTTAACTTTAGAGGAATATCGAAATAAAAGTGATAAATTTGATGAAGATATATATGAAGCTGTAAATTTAATAGGTTGTGTAATGAATAGAAATGTAATTGGTGGTCCTTCGCCAATTGAAGTAAAAAAGAGAATAGATGAAGTGAAAGAAATTATAGGTGCATAGATAAAAAACTAGCATAATTTAGAAGTTGTAAAATATTTTGATAATAAGGTTTATTGATTAATTAAAAAAATTGACAAATGCAATAAAAACGTATACAATAAACATAGAAAGTAAGTAGCCACAGACAATGTGTGTTACCAAAAATGTTTTAGAGAAACACCACACAGCTCGGCTAAGCTAAATGTGGTGTTTTTTATATTTGTTTGTCAGTCCACATTATGTATATAATACACAATAAGGCGACATTTATAGTTAATGAAAACATAAATCCTATAATAAGGAAAAGTAGAAATTCTACCATAATGATCACCTCCTTACTCTCGAAAAAAATCGAGTTTTAGAGGTAATACACACATCTGCTTAATACTTACTTTCTATGTTTTTTACGCATATTTCAATAAAAAAAACAAATAAAAGATAGAAAATAAAATATTGACAAAATAAAAAAATCAGTATATTATATTTAATATAAAAATAACGAAGAAGAGGACATGATAAATAATAATAAAACTTTTAGAGAGCAAGATACTTGGTGAAATTCTTGTAAGAAAATAAATTATTTATTATCACCTTGGAGTTAATATTTTGAAAATTAAGTAGAAATATTCGTATTCCTTGCGTTAAAAGGATTTAAGAGAAAAGATATAAAATATCTTTTAATTTAGGTGGTAACGCGGAGCATATTCGTCCTATGGATGAATGTGCTTTTTTGTTTTTTGGAAATTCTCTAAAAAACATGCTATAAAATAGAAAGGAGTAAAAAAATGAGTGAAGAAAAAGTTGATTATGGTAAAACTTTAAATTTGCCAAAAACAGATTTTCCAATGAGAGGAAATTTGCCTCAAAATGAACCTAATATATTAAATGAGGTTTTTGAAAATGATTTGTATGAAAAAATGTTAAAAAAGAATGAAGGAAAAGAGCCATTTGTATTGCATGATGGACCTCCATATGCTAATGGTGAAATACACATTGGTCATGCTTTAAATAAAATATTAAAAGATACTATTGTTAGATATAAAAATTTACAAGGAAAATACACTCCATTTATTCCTGGATATGATACACATGGTATGCCTACGGAGAAAAAAGCAATAGAAAAATTAGGGCTAAATAGAGATGAAATACCTGTAAATGAATTTAGAGATACTTGCAGAAACTTTACTGTAGAATATAAAGATAAACAAACAGAAGGTTTTAAAAGATTAGGTGTTTTAGCTGATTGGAAAAATCCTTATATAACATATCAACCTCAAATGGAAGCTAAACAACTTGGCGTATTTGGAACTATGTATAAAAAAGGTTATATATATAAAGGTTTAAAACCAGTATATTGGTGTACAGATTGTGAAACAGCACTAGCAGAAGCTGAAATAGAATATAAAGATGTAGATTCAATGACTGTTTATGTAAAATTTCCTGTAAAAGATTCAAAAGGATTATTTGATGTAGATAAAACATATTTTGTAATATGGACTACTACACCATGGACACTACCAGGAAATGTTGGAATAACTATAGGTTCTGATTTTAAATATTCTTTAGTAAAAATAGGAGAAGAAAAAGTTATAATAGCATCTGAACTTGTTGATAAAGTTATGGAAGTTGCTGGAATAGAAGTTTATGAAAAACTACAAGAATTCGAAGGAAAAGATTTAGAAGGAGTTATATGTAAACATCCATTTTTAGATAGAGATTCAAGAGTAGTTCTTGGAAGTGATGATACAATTGCTGTTGAACTTGGAACTGGTACTGGTGCTGTTCATACTGCTCCTGGCTATGGTAAAGAAGACTATTTGTGTGGACTTAAAAATAATTTAGAAATAGTTGTTTGTGTAAATGCAAAAGGTATACAAGGTGAAGGTGCTGGACCATTTAATGGAATGTTTTATAAAAAATCAGATAAAGAAATAACTGCATGGCTTGAAGAAAATGGATTACTTCTTGCAAAACAACAAATAAATCACTCTTATCCACATTGCTGGAGATGTAAAAAACCAGTTATATTTAGAGCTACATCTCAATGGTTTGCTTCTGTTGATGGATTTAGAAAAGAATCTTTAGAAGCAATAAAATCTGTTAAATGGATACCTTCTTGGGGTGAAGATAGAATAACAAAAATGATAGAAGAAAGAAATGATTGGTGTATATCTCGTCAAAGAACTTGGGGTGTTCCAATACCAATATTCTATTGTAAAAACTGTGAAAAAGAATATGTAACAGAAGAAAGTTTAGATAAAGTTCAAAAATTAGTTGCTGAAAATGGTACAAATATATGGTATGCTTTACCTGAAAAAGAACTTATGCCAGAAGGTGCAAAATGCTCTGAATGTGGTGGAACTGAATTTGTAAAAGAAAAAGATATAATGGATGTATGGTTTGATTCTGGTTCTACTCATGAATCTGTTGTTGCTGAACGTGGTCTTCCAGATGTTGATTTATATTTAGAAGGTGCAGATCAATATAGAGGTTGGTTCCAATCTTCACTTTTAACATCAGTTGCTGTAAAAGGAAAAGCTCCTTATAAACAAGTTTTAACTCATGGATGGACTGTAGATAGTCAAGGTAGACAAATGCATAAATCTTTAGGAAATGGTATAGCTCCTCAAGAAGTTATAAAAGACTATGGAGCAGATATATTAAGACTTTGGGTTTTAGCTTCAGATTATCAATCAGATGTTAGACTTTCAAAAGAAATATTAAAACAAGTAACAGAAGTTTATAGAAAAATGAGAAATACTGCTAGATTTTTACTTGGTAATTTAGATGGATATGATGTGGAAAATCCAGTGGCTTATGAAGATTTATTAGAAATAGATAAATGGGCACTTACAAAATTAAATAAACTTATTTCTACTTGTACAAAAGCTTATGAAGAATATGAATTTCATAATGCATATAATGCTTTAAATAATTTCTGTGTTGTAGAAATGAGTCAATTCTATTTAGATATAATAAAAGATAGATTATACACTTTCAAAAAAGCTTCTTTAGAAAGAAGATCAGCTCAAACAGTAATGTATGAAATACTTTCATGTTTGGTTAGAATAATGGCACCTATGGCTTGCTTTACAGCTGAAGAAATATGGAAATATATGCCACATAAAAAAGGTGAGAATACTGAAAGTGTAATGTTAGATTATTATCCTAAAATAAATGCAAAATATCAAAATGAAGCTTTAGAGCTTAAATGGGAAAAAATAATAAAAATAAAAGATGAAGTTGCTAAGAAATTAGAAATTGCTAGAAGTCAAAAAGAAATAGGTACTTCTTTAGAGGCTGAAGTAAAACTTTATTCAGAGGGGACTGAATATGAATTTTTAATAAATAATATAGATTTGTTAAAAGATGTATTTATAGTTTCAAGTGTTAAAGTTTATGAAAATAGAAGAAATGAAGATGAAGAGGTGGCTTTGGGAATAGAAATAGCTAAACCTGAGGGGGAGAAATGTGAAAGATGTTGGTGTTATTCACCAACTGTAGGATTAAATAAAATTCATCCTACTATATGTAAAAAGTGTAGTGATAATTTAGAGTAATATGAAAGAGGATGTAGCTCTTTGATGCTATATTCTCTTTTTTTGCATAAAATATTTTTTGAGAATTGATTGAAATTTATGTTTAATAATTCTAATTATTAATAAAAATTTAGTAGTTAGAAAATATTGATTGTATATTAAAAAAAAAGGTGATATAATTACTTTTAATAAAAAATAATTTACTTAAATTTAAAGCAAAAATAAATAGTGAAAATATAATTTAGTATAAAAAATTTCATATTATATTTATTAAATAATAATTTTTATTATTTGAAAGGAGATAGTAATGAGAGTTAAAAAAATATTTTTAATATTTATAATTGCATTTATGTTTTTTACATTATTTTTATTTAACAATACAGTTAATGCTACAATGACACTTGATCAATTGAAAGCTTGTTATCCTTCAAATTCTAGATGGACTGATACATATGAAGGTATAGGAAAAAATGGACACATAATGAGAGCTAGGGAATGTGCTGGTTTTGCTGCATTAATGTATAATCAGTTTTATGGTATGGATCCATATTCGTATGCTCAAATGGTATATGATGTGAATCAAATACAAGCAGGAGATATTGTAAGATATAAATATGATGGCCATAGTGTATGGGTTACAAAAAGGGAAGGAAATGCTATTACAATAGCAGAGTGCAATTATGATTGGAATTGTTCAGTAAGATGGGATAGAAAAACAGATTTGTCAGAATTTTGTGATGGTTTTACTTATATTTTTAAAGCACCTTATGTTTTAACTGACCCTGAACCGGCATTAAATGCTCCTTCAAATGTAAAAGTGAGTCTTACTAATACAGGAATAAATGTTAGTTGGAGCAACTCTACTTCTTTTCATACAGGTTATGACATTAAAATATTCTCAGAAAATGATGTATCCAAAAATAATTTTTCTAATCCAGTGAATACTTTAAATATTACTGATACTGAAAAAACTAACGAAAAAATTCATATAAATGATGCTGGAACATATTATGTATATGTTTATACTAGAAGAGGTGATAAAGTTTCAAATGGTTCTAGAGTAAAATTTACTATAAAACCAATTAAATCTATTGAGCTTTCAACAACTGCTAATGGAAATTTTATGATTATTGGAGAAAAAAGAACTTATACAGCTAAAATTATTCCAGAAGATAATACAGCAGTTGATAAAAATATTATATGGAAATCGTCAAAACCAAATGTTGCTTCTGTAGATAGTAATGGTGTTGTAACTGCATTAAGTGAAGGATATACAACCATTTCTGCAAGTATTGATGAGACTGCATATGCAAGTGTAGATCTTACAGTTTCTTATACAGAAATTCCAATTAGAGGGATTAGTATCTCAGGACGTAAATATGTACATGAATTTGAACAAACTCAATTATCTGTTAATTTTATACCAGAAAATGCTACAGGTGATAAAAGTATAAAATGGGAATCTTTTAATAATGATATAGCTACAGTAGATAGCAATGGTATTGTAACAGGTGTTAGTCAAGGTAAAACAACTATTAGAGCAACTTCGGTAAATGGAATGGCTACTACTTGGCCTATTACTGTTGAAAAAGGAATAAAGGCTACTTCGCTTATACTAAATAAAACAAATATAGAACTTGTATCAGGAGAGTCAGAAAGTATTATTGCTACCATTGGTCCAAGTAATTGTACCAATAAAACAGTTACATGGAGCTCTAATAATCCAGATATAGTTGAAGTAAATAGCTACGGAAAAATAACTGCTAAGTCTTATGGTAATGCTACTATTTCTGCTAAAGTAGAAGATATAACAAAAACTTGCAATGTTAAAGTATATGAATCTAAATTTAAAACGAAATATCTCAAATTACAAAAGGAAGATTCTTTTATAGGAGCTCTTGGAAAAAAATATAAAGCAGAACTAGAAAATAATCAAAAAATAGAAGTGGATATTTTTTCAAATAATGATAATGTTATAGTATTTGGAGGGATGATTTATGGAGCTAAATCCGGTTTTTCTACTATATATGGTTATGACGAAAGATTTGGAGATTTAACTTATTATTGTTTTGTAAACGACTTAGTATGTTTATCTGATTATAGTTATAAATTTCCAGGAGATTTAAATGGTAATATTAAATTTGATTCTGAAGATGTTACTTTATTAAAAAATATTATAAATTCAAAAAATCTTTCGGAAGATAACAAAAAATTATGTGATATTAATGGTGACGGAAATTATGATAATGAGGATATTGAACTTTTTGAAAAAATTGTAAAAGAAAACTTAATTCAAATAGATCCAATAAAAATAAAAGATATAGTACCTAATATGGTTTGTATTTATATGGGACATGATTTTTATCAATATCATATAGATACTTTTATAGAACCTATTGTTGTAACAGAAGATAGAAAATTAGTTTATTCAACTAGCAATTCATCTATTGCTACCATAAATGAATTTGGGTATATAAAAGTATTAGCTCCAGGAAAAGTTACTTTTACAGTAAAAACAAAAGATGGTAGAATATCAGAAACTTTATCATATACTTTTACTCAAAAAGATATAACACCAATAGAAATTACAGAAATTAATTTAGATAAATCTTCATTATCTTTAAATGTAAATGGAACTTTTAAATTAGTAGCCACTATTACACCTACTAATACCACTCAAAGTAAAACTATAACATGGACATCTAGCAATCAAAACGTAGCTACAGTGGATAGTTCAGGAAAAATAACTGCAAAAAAAGCAGGTTCAACAACAATAACAGCCAAAACATCAAATGGAAAAACAGCAACATGTAAAGTAACAGTTACGGATCAAAATTCGAACACAAATACAAGTAAGAATTCTAATACAAATACAAACAAGAATAAAAATACCAATACTACTAGTACAAATAAGAATACTACACCAAGTACAACAACCCAAACACCAAATGTAAGTTATCGTACACATGTAGAAAACATAGGTTGGCAAAACTATGTAAAAAATGGAGCAACAGCTGGAACATCTGGTCAAGGATTAAGATTAGAAGGAATAAATATTAAATTAGAAAATAACTCAATAAGTGGAAATATAGAATATTGTACACATGTGCAAAATATAGGATGGCAAAATTATGTAAAAAATGGAACAATGTCAGGAACATCAGGAAAGGGGTTAAGATTAGAGGCAATAAAAATAAGGTTAACAGGTGAACTAGCTAAACAATACGATATATATTATAGAGTACACTGTCAAAATTTTGGCTGGATGGGATGGGCA
This sequence comes from uncultured Clostridia bacterium, assembly GCA_947630235.1. Taxonomy (GTDB): domain Bacteria; phylum Bacillota; class Clostridia; order TANB77; family CAG-508; genus Scatovivens. The sequence goes on along the minus strand of CANRGN010000007.1, from coordinate 30,942 downwards.
AAAAATGGAGCAGAATCAGGATCAGCAGGATATGGCTATAGGTTAGAAGCAATACAAATAAAATTAGTAAAGAAAAACGAAAAAGCACCAGGAAGTACAGCAAATTCATATAAACAAAATTTAATAACATATCAAACACACGTACAAAATGTAGGTTGGCAAGAATTAGTAAATGTAGGAGAGATGTCAGGAACATCAGGACAAAGTTTAAGACTAGAAGGAATAAAAATAAATTTAAATAATTTAGGAATATCAGGAAATATAGAATATTGTACACATGTACAAAATATAGGATGGCAAAATTATGTAAAAAATGGAACAATGTCAGGAACTTCAGGAAAAAGCTTAAGATTAGAAGCAATAAAGATAAGATTAACAGGAGATATATCTAAAAAATATGATGTGTATTATAGAGTGCATTGTGAGAATTTTGGCTGGATGGGATGGGCAAAAAATGGAGCTCAGTCAGGGTCAGCAGGATATGGATACAGATTAGAAGGAATAGAAATTGTATTAGTAGAAAAAGGAGGAAAGGCACCTGGTAGTACAGCAAATTCTTTTATACAAAAATAAAACAAATATTAATTCATATAAGCCAAGAGAGTTTTTTAGCTTTCTTGGCTTGTTTTGCTTTTCGTAAAAATATAATTTTTACAAATGTTTATGCCAGATGAAAAGTATATATATTTATTTTGTGGCTTACTCCCAACAGCGAACTAATTCAAAAAATGTTTTATTGCTGATGGATACTTGGGTTAAGGCCTTTTTTTATAATTAACCAATATTGTTTATTGAGGAAAAAAGTGATATAATAAATTTTGATAAAATTTAAATAAAATATTTTATGGTATATTTATATTTTTATTATTTTAAAGGAGATAGTAATGAAGGTTAAAAAAATATTTTTAATATTTATAATTTTTTTAATATTTTTTAATTTATTTGTATTTAATAATTCAGTTAATGCAACAATGAATGTTGACCAATTAAAACAAGCTTATCCAAATGATTCAAAATGGACAGGGACATATATCGGAACAAGGTTTATAAATGGAGTAGAAACTGAAATAGATGCTAGTGAATGTGCTGGATTTGCAGCTTTAATGTATAGTAAATATTATGGAATAGATCCATATTTATCTGGTGATGTAGTTTATGATGCAAGCCAAATTCAGGCAGGTGATATAGTAAGATATAAAAACGATACTCATAGTGTTTGGGTTACAACGCGAAGTGGAAATAATGTTACAATAGCAGAATGTAATTGGGATTATAGAAATAGTGTTCGTTGGGATCGTCAGTTAACAATTAGTGATTTAAGTTCTGGATTAACAGAAATAATAAAAGCACCTTATGTTATTGGTGGAAGTGAACCAGCATTAACTGCTCCTAGTAATATTAGAGCTACAATTTTTCAAAGTGGAATTCATGTTTCTTGGAATAAATCATCTATGACATCTGGATATGAAATAAAAATTTTTTCAGAGCAAGATGTAAAATCTAATAATTTTTCTAATCCTGTTTATGTTACAACTGTTAGAGATCCTAATATAACAAGCAAGGATATATATTATAAAGTTAATGGTACATATTATGTATATGTATATACATTAAGAGGAGATAGAAAATCTAGTTCTGGCGGTTCTGGGGTAAAAGTTTATAATATACCAGTTTCTTCAATTCAAATAATTTCAAACGAAGATGGAGATATGGTTGTTGGAGAAAAAAGAACTTTTTATGCAAATTTTTTACCACAAAATAATACTGCAACTAATAAAGCAGTAGAATGGAGTACTACAAATCAAGATATAGCTACAGTAGATAATAATGGTGTAGTAACTGCCAAAAAAGAAGGTAGTACATATTTATATGCAAAATCTAATGGAATTACTGCTAAAAAATATATAACAATTTCATATACCAAAAATCCTATAACTAGTTTAAGTATAGAAGGAGAAGAATATGTTTTAGAAGATGAAACAATTCAGCTTACAGCAAAAATATTACCAGAAAATGCAACTGGTGATAAAACAATTACTTGGAGCTCTTCAAATCCAAGTATTGCAGTAGTAAATAATAAAGGTGTAGTAACAGGGATTAGTGAAGGATTTACAAAAATAAAGGCTACTTCTGTAAATGGAATATCTGCTACTCATATTATTATTGTAGAAAAAGGAATAAAAGTAGATTCAATAAATCTTAGTAAAACTAATTTAGAATTATTAGTAGGAGAATCAGAAACTATAAATGCTACAGTTTTACCTTCTAATGCTACAAATAGTACTGTTACATGGACATCTAGTGATACAAACGTAGCTACAGTAAATAGTTCTGGAAAAATTACAGCTAAAAATTATGGTACAACTACTATAACAGCAAAAGCTGGAGGTGTAACTAAAACTTGTAAAGTAAGAGTTTATATATCTAAATTTAAGGAAAAATATATAAATTTACGAAAGGGGAGCATAGATAAATCTATATATTCATATTACTATGAAGCAGAATTACAAAATGGAGGAATGGCTGATGTTAGAATAAATATCAATAATTCATGTGTAATAACAAATAATTTTACTATGGCTGGTGCTTATGGTGGTTTTGCTACAATTACTGGATATGATGAAAGATATGGAGAATTAAAATATATATGTTTTGTAAATGAAGGAATAAAATTAAGTGATAATTCTTATAAATTTGCTGGAGATTTAAATGGAAATTTTAAATTTGATCAAGAAGATGTTACTTTATTGAAAAATATAATAAATGGTGGTTATTTAACTGATGATGAGTTGAAACTATGTGATATAAATGGTGATGGTTTATATAACAATGAAGATATTACATTATTAAATAAAATTGTAAAAGAAAAATTGTTAAAAATAGAACCAATCGAAATAGAAGATATTGAACCTAAAATGACTTCTGTTATAAAAGAAGATCAATCTAAAATATATTATATAAAGGTTTCTACAGTTCCTGAATTTACAACAGAAAAGCCTAAATATATTTTTAGTTCAAGTAATACATCTATAGCTACTGTAAAAGGTGATGGAGAAAAAGGTGAGATAACAGTATTAAATCGTGGTTTGTTGGATTTTTATATTGAAACATCAGATAAAAGATTTAAAAAAAGTATGGTTTATATATTTAATGATAATGATATAACAAAAATACCTATAAAAAGTGTAAGTTTAAATAAAACTTCACTAACTTTAAATATAGGAGAAAGTAGTGAGTTAAAAGCTACTATAAATCCATCAAATACAACGTATAGTAAATCAGTAGAATGGAATTCTAGTAATGTTAAAGTAGCAACAGTTAGCAATTTAGGAAAAGTAATTGCAAAATCAGAGGGTACAACTATAATTACTGTAAAAACATCTGATGGAAAAATTGCTACATGCACAGTAACAGTAAAAAAAATTACTGCTAATCAAAATACTAGTACAAATAAAAATTCAACATCTAACACAAATAAAAATAATACATCAAATACAACTGCCAAAATTCCTATTGTAAGTTATCGTACACATGTAGAGAATATAGGCTGGCAAAACTATGTAAAAAATGGAGCAACAGCTGGAACATCTGGTCAGGGATTAAGATTAGAGGGTATAAATATAAAATTAGAAGATAATTCTTTAAGTGGAAATATAGAGTATTGTACACATGTACAAAATATAGGTTGGCAAAATTATGTAAAAAATGGAGCCATGTCAGGAACATCAGGAAAAGGCTTGAGATTAGAGGCTATAAAGATAAGGTTAACCGGAGATCTTGCAAAACAATATGATATATATTATAGAGTTCATTGTCAAAATTTTGGCTGGATGGGTTGGGCAAAAAATGGAGCAGAGTCTGGGTCTGCTGGATATGGCTATAGGTTAGAAGCAATACAAATAAAATTAGTAAAGAAAAATGAAAATGCACCTGGAAGTACTGCAAATTCATATAGGCAAAATTTAATAACATATCAAACACATGTGCAAAATTTGGGTTGGCAAGGTTTAGTAAATGTAGGAGAGATGTCAGGTACATCAGGACAAAGCTTGAGATTAGAAGGAATAAAAATAAATTTAAATAATTTAGGAATATCAGGAAATATAGAATATTGTACACATGTACAAAATATAGGATGGCAAAATTATGTGAAAAATGGAGCTATGTCAGGAACTTCAGGAAAAGGGTTAAGATTAGAGGCTATAAAAATAAGATTAACTGGAGATTTGGCTAAAAAATATGATGTATATTATAGAGTACATTGCGAGAATTTTGGCTGGATGGGTTGGGCAAAAAATGGAGCTCAGTCAGGGTCAGCAGGATATGGATATAGATTGGAAGGTATTGAAATTGTTTTAGTAGAAAAAGGAGGGAAAGCTCCGGGAAGTACTGCAAATTCTTTTCGACAAAAATAAATTAGAGTGAGAACCAAAAAGACTTAGCAAGTGGCTAGCCACTTGCTAAGTCTCTTTGATTCTCACTCTAATTTAAATTCTTATAAAGTTTTTAATTTTTCGAAAAATCTTTTGACAAATCATTAAAATAATGCTATACTAATAATAGCTTAAGCGAAGTTGTCTAGTATAGCCTGACAATAACGCACTAGATATGTGGGGAGAAACACATATCTTTTTTTTGCTTAAAAACAGAGCAGGGAGAACTGCTCTGAAATTACTATGTAATTTTTTTGTTTTCGTTGTCTTTCTGATATTTCTTCAATTCTTCTTCTAATTTTTTAATTTTCTGAAGTAGAATCCATATCAACATATAGCCTGACAAAATAATCCACCTCCTTTACACAAAGATTTCCTTTATGAAAGGAGGTTTTTATTATACTTGAGTTTTATATAAAAAACAATAGAAATTTAATTCTTTTTTTTTTTATTGTATTGATGTTAATAGAAAATATGATATAATTTTTATAGGTGTATATTTATTATATATAAAAATAAATTTTTAGAGGTTCAAATGAAAAAAGTATTTTGTGTTATTTTTACAATTGTTTTTATTTTTAATTTTAAAATAGTTTATGCAAATGAAATAAATGAGAATGAGGATAGTAGTTTTGATGCTACATCTTTAATTGTTGAAACTGAAAATATAGAAGAAATAAAAAAAGATGATAATATTGAAAATATAGTTGGAATTACTGAAAATATGTATGCTATAAATTATAAAGATGAAGAGTGTGCGAAAGATAGTTTAAAATATTTACAAGATCAAGATTATGTAGATAATGTTTTGCCAGATGTTAAAGTTTCTATTTTAAATAATGACATTGAGATGTGTAAAGTTAGTTCTAATTGTTTGGCTTGGGGTGTAGAATATACAGGAATGGATCATTATACTGATTATTTGAATTATAAAGATAATAAAGAAGTGAGAGTTGCTGTTTTAGATACTGGAATAAATTTTAATCATGAGGTTTTTGTGGATGCTTATAATATTAATAGAATATGTACAGATTGCTCTTATAATTATGTTAGTAAAAATCATGATGTAACTGATGATAAAGGACATGGAACTATGGTTTCTAGTATAATTGTTGAATCTACTCCTAGCAATGTTAAAGTAGTGCCAATAAAGGTTTTAAATAGTAATGGCGAAGGAAGTTTAATAGATATAGTTTCTGCAATATCAGATTTAAAAGGAAAAGTAGATATTATCAATTTAAGTTTAGGTGTATCTAGGTCTAAAATCAAACAAGAAATTTTTGATGAATATGAAAATGTTTTTAAAGAATTAAGTTCTGATGAAAAAAGTCCTATAATTGTTTGTGCAACTGGTAATGATTCTAAGAATGGTATTATAGAACCAGTTTGTTATCCAGCCAGTAGTTCTTATACAATTGCTGTATCTGCTTTAACTCAAAATAGTGATAGAACTTTAGAAATTGCAAATTATTCTAATTGTGGTAGCCAGGTTGATTTTTCTGCTCCTGGAACAGATTTGATTTTGGCAAATTATCAAAATCAAATTGGTTATGTAAGAGGGTCTGGAACATCTTTTGCTACTCCTTTTGTATCTTCTGCTTTAGCATTAATTAAAACAGAATATCCTGATTATAGTAAAGATATGTTAGTAGAAAATTTAAAAAATAATGTAGAGGATTTAGGAAGTTTAGGAAAAGATAATTGCTATGGTTATGGATGTATCAATTTTGCCAAAAATTATTTTGAAAAACCGGTAGTTGCTAAATTTCAAAAAAACAAAGTAAGTAGTACAAAATGTAATATAAATTTAAATGTAGTTTGCGATGATAAAATTGTAAAATATGCTCATTTAAAAGGTACAGATAAAATTAATTCATCAGATTGGATTCAATTGCCTAGTTCATCTACAAATCTTCCTTTAAATTTTGATGTAACAGAAAATGGTACATATTATGTTTATTTTATGGATGATGAAGAACATATTGGAAAATATGAGTTTAATGTAACAGAAATTGAAAAAGTACAACAGATTTTAGTAGAAAATATAAAGTTAAATAAAACTTCTTTAAATTTAAATGTAGGAGATACAAGTACATTAGTAGCTACAGTAACACCTAACAATGCTACAAATAAAACAGTAAATTGGTCTTCTAGTAATACATCTGTGGCTGTAGTTGATCAAAAAGGGAAGATTACTACAAAAGGTGCTGGAACTACTACAATAACAGCTCAATTAGAAGGAAAAAAAGCTACTTGTATAGTAAAAGTTAATTATAAAATACCTTCTGTATTGTATAGAACTCATGTACAAGATATAGGTTGGCAAAACTATGTAAAAAACGGAGAAATAGCGGGAACATCTGGTCGAGGATTAAGATTAGAAGGCATAAACATAAAATTAGAGAATAATTCTTTAAATGGAAATATAGAATATTGTACACATGTGCAAAATATAGGATGGCAAAATTATGTAAAAAATGGAACAATGTCAGGAACATCAGGAAAGGGGTTAAGATTAGAGGCAATAAAAATAAGGTTAACAGGTGAACTAGCTAAACAATACGATATATATTATAGAGTACACTGCCAAAATTTCGGCTGGATGGGTTGGGCAAAAAATGGAGCAGAGTCTGGGTCAGCAGGATATGGTTATAGATTAGAAGCTATAGAAATAAAATTAGTAGAAAAAAATGGGAAAGCACCAGGAAGTACTGCAAATTCATATAGGCAAAATTTTATAACATATCAAACACATGTACAAAATTTAGGTTGGCAAGGATTAGTAAATGTAGGAGAGATGTCAGGTACATCAGGACAAAGTTTGAGATTAGAAGGAATAAAAATAAATTTAAATAATTTAGGAATATCAGGAAATATAGAATATTGTACACATGTACAAAATATTGGTTGGCAAAATTATGTAAAAAATGGAGCAATGTCTGGAACTTCAGGTAAAGCATTGAGATTAGAGGCTATAAAAATAAGATTAACTGGGGATTTGGCAAAAAAATATGATATTTATTATAGAGTGCATTGTCAAAACTTTGGCTGGATGGGTTGGGCGAAAAATGGAGCTCAGTCTGGGTCAGCAGGATATGGATATAGATTAGAAGGAATAGAAATTGTATTAGTAGAAAAAGGAGGAAAGGCTCCGGGAAATACTGCAAATTCTTTTCGACAAAGATAAAAATAGACCCAAAGTGACGGATCCGTCACTTTGAGTCTATTTTTATTTTTTTATTTTTCCATTTGTATAGTTGTTTCCTTCAAATCTTTCGCATTTTTTTATTGTATCAATAATATTTTGAATTTGTTCTGGATCTTCATCTAGAATATCTATTCTAACATTATTTATATTAATATCATCATATTTTATTGATGTAATTTTGCTATTATATATTGTGGTTAAACCATATATTGGTTGGGGGATGACTGTAAATTCATATCCTAATCTATCTTTTAAATAATATGTTGTTTCTTTTTGACATAGCTTTTTGCAATCTTTAAAACATTTATTTGAATTACTTAAATAACAGTAATTATTCGTCATTAGTGGGAGTTTGCCATAAACAATAAGTTCTGATTGAAGAGGGGTGGTTTGAATTAAATTAATAACATCTTGCTTGTTTAATTCAGGAGATATTGTAAATGTATTTATATTAAGATCTTTTAATTCTTGGGTAGAAAATTCATTAAATATATTTAATGAATAATTTGCAATAATGTCTATATTTTTAAATAAATTTATTTGAGAAAGATTAGATATTATTGCTCCTTTTAAATTATATTTTTTTTGTATTTTTGAAAAATTAATTTTTTTATTGTCTCTAATAATATTAGGCATATATATATAAGTAATATATTTATTGCATAAGCTATTCATAATATTTTCATATTTTTTATCAATAAAATAATTTAGCGGTATGTATAATTTATCTATATTTTCTAAACATAAATAATCTTTATCTAAGGATATTTTGTTTAGAAGTAAGTTTATTTTAGGAGTACAGATTTTTTTTATAATATTATTTTGAGTTATACTTATACTATTTATAGTTCTAGTCATTTTTCTAATTACCATTTTTTCTAAACCAATAATAGCATTTCTTCTTAAATCATTTAAAATACTAATTTTAGGTATAAATAATCCTTCTCCTAAATTTATAATAATATCAGAAAATTCAAATTGAGTATTTCCTGTTTTGGAAATTTGATCTTTTACTCTTTCTACGGTTATAGGTGCAGTTAAAGCTTTTTCAGGTTTTTCAGTAGAAGTAACTCTAAAAGATGAATTTTCGTAAATAGTATTTTTTTCTCCAGATATTTCTAAACTTATCAATTTATCTTCTTCTATAATAACTTTTGCTTTAATAGGTATTTTTTTAAATTCTTTTTGACAACTGAATGTTTGATTAAGAACTAAGGATAATGGTTTGCTTTCGATTTTAAAAATTTTATCATTAATATTTATATTACCTTTCATTCTACCAATTTCTACTATCATTCCTAAAGAGGCTGTTTTTATATTTTCACCATTGTACATAAGTTCTGAAATTGTATATGTATTATTTTCAATTCCAATTCTATCTCCAATTGAAACATTATTTTTTAATTCTATAAATAAATGACCTTTATTTGTATTTATCTTTTGAACATTTCCAATATATATGCCAATATTATTAGATTTCTCTTTATATATTAAATTTTTGTTTTCTGTATTTGGTAAGTGTCCATTTGAGAATCCACCTCTATTAAAAACTTGAGCAATTTCTTCTTTATCATTCATGGACGTATCTTCATGAGTAATATTTAATTCTTTTTTTATTATTTTTTTTATTTCATCAATTTCTAAATCAATGTTATTATAAATTAAGTCTATATATTTTCTATAATATCTAGTAACCTCTGCAACATATTCAGGATTTTTAAGACGGCCTTCGATTTTAAAAGAATGAACACCTATTTTTATAAGTTCTGGTAAGAATGCAGTTCCATTTAAATCTTTAGGACTAAGAAGAAAACCTTTATTTAATGGTGTTTGATTATCTTTTTCGTATAACTCATAAGGTAATCTACAAGGTTGAGCACACATGCCTCTATTTCCGAGAGCGGTCTCCGTACCATACTTGAAAATAAACATTGACCTGAATATGAAATACATAGAGCTCCGTGTATAAAAGTTTCAATTTCTATATTAGAATTTTCTACAATATTTTTTATTTCATTTATTGAAAGTTCACGAGCAAGAACTACTCTAGAAAAGCCTAATGCTTTTAATTGATTTACTCCAGCTAAATTGTGACAAGTCATTTGTGTACTTGCATGTATAGGAATTTCAGGATATTTTTTTATTAAGTATTTTGCTAGTCCTAAATCTTGAATAATTATTGCATCAACGCCATAATTATATGCTGTTATTGCCAGATTTACAGCGTCTTCAAATTCATTATTCTTAACTAATATATTTAAAGCAAAATGTACTTTAACATCTCTTAATTTTGCATATTTAATTGCTTCTGATAATTCTTCTAAATTAAAATTAGATGCTCTGTTTCTAGCATTAAAAGAATTAGCTCCAAGATATACACTATCAGCTCCGTTTTGTACTGCAGCTTTTAAACATTCAAAATCTCCTACAGGTGAAAGTAGCTCTGGCTTATTCATCTTATTTTTTCTCCTTTTTTATATAAATTTGTCATATTATATAATCTTTTTTATAAAAAAGCAAATCCTCCAAGATTAAAAACTTGGAGGATTTATGCTTCTTAGTAATCGTAAATAACCATTCGACATTTATTTGCGAGTTTAATTAGTGCAGTTAAATCAACTTCAGCCACACTTTCTTTGAATTGGATTTGTACAACTGTCTTAATCCGTTTAATAGCATGTGTGTTATTGGAAAGTAGTTTTGTTTTTTTTGCCGCAACAATAAACTCACTTGCATTTTCCTCCGAATTGAACTTAATAATAATTCTGTTAGCCATGATGAAATACCTCCTTAATTATGGTGGTGTTCTCGAAAGAGCAGATTAAAAAAATTACATACCCATTATACTATAATTTTAATACTTTGTAAAGGGGCTTACATAAGAAAAATGAAAAATGTTACAAAAATATTAAAATATTATATATACGTTACAAATATTGAACTATTAGAATACTATGATATAATGAAGAAAAGAAGTATGTGGGGGAATGTATAAATGGAGCATATTGAGGAAGCATGTAGTCAAATGGATTTTATTATAAATAATTTAGATGAGATTTTTGTAAGTAAAATTCCTTATAGAATTAAAGATTTTTTTAAAAATAATAAATCAAAAACATATAAAGTTAATTTAGATGTTTCAAAACCATTATATGAGCAAGAATTGTTTGAAGAAACAAAAATATATATGCAAATTATATTTAAACTTTTTATTGCTCCAAAATCAGAAAAAGAAAGATATATTTCTGAATCTAGAAAATTGTTTGTTAGCAAAAATGCAGAAAAATGGATTGAGCAAAATAAAAAAAATAATTAAAGAATATGTTTAAATAATTGCAATTTAGTGGCTTTAAAATTAAATTTTGATGACTAAATTTGTAATTTGTGGGGGTATTTAATTATGGATAATACACAAAATCAAGATGAAATTTTAAAATATGCAATACAAAATAGTAATAAAACTTTTTTAGAAAAAGGATATTCTGATAAAGAAAGCATAGATTCTTGGTTGGGTCAAAGTTTATATTATTTATATAAAAATAACAATAAATCTGGCTTTTCAAGAGATTCCGTATCAGTATTACAAGATATAAAACAATCTAATGTATTAAATTTTTTAACAGATAATTATTTGGAAAATATAAACAAAACAGAAGATGTAAATATTAGAGACGATTTCCAAAAAATTCTAAAAACAAAGTATATTAAAGATGGGGAGAATAATACAAAGGATGCTTTGAAACATTATATCCAAACTGGTGATGCTAGTCTTTTTGATAAAGAAAATATAGATGAAGTTTTAAAATATAAACCAGATAGTTTAATTCAAGCTATGGGAATTATTACAGCAAAAATGGTATTGGAAGAACCATTAGAAAACAAAAAAATTCCTAATTTTGATGAAAAGATTGGAAAATTTCTTGCTTCAGATTTTGCAATAATGTCAAATGGTATTTATGATATAGATAAAATAGTAGGACTTATGGAAAGTATTAGGAGTGGGAAAATACAAAACAAAAATAAAGAGGATTTAGGAGAAAAATAAAAAAATGTCTATAAAACAAGATTATATTTTAAGGATAATTGACCAAGTAATTGATTTAATTATAGAAAATGCTTTTGGCTTCAAAAAAAAAGAAGAGTTAAGTGAAAATTTTTCTAATACTGAAAATAGTACAGAAAAATATAATAAATTAAAGTTTTTAGTAGACGAAGGAAAAATAAATGATGCTGAAAATATGTTGTTTGAAATTTTAAATAACAATAATTTAGATGATTTAAAAATTGCGCTTTTATTTTATGATTATTTAAATTCAAAATCAGATGAGTTTTTAAATGATAATAACTTTTCTAGAGAAGAAATAAAAGAAGGATTGATTGATATTTCTAAGAAATTTGGATATAATCATTTAGTTCAAATATATTTAATGTAACAATAAATTTTTGTTTGACTTAATAAATTGTTATGGTATAATTCAAATAAACTAAAAATAAAGGAGAATTAAAATGACACAAGCAGATAAAAATTTTATTGAAACATGCAAAGAAATAATAAAGAATGGATATTCATCTGAAGGAACTAATGTTAGAACTAGATGGGAAGATGGAACAGAGGCTAATTACATATCAATTCTTGGTGTTTGTAATAAATATGATGTTGGAAAAGAATTTCCAATGATTACATTAAGAAATAATTCAAAAACAGTTTTGAGAGCTATTGATGAAATTTTATGGATTTGGCAAAAAAAATCTAATAATATACATGATTTAAATTCTCATATTTGGGATCAATGGGCTGATAAAGAAGGTTCTATCGGAAAAGCTTATGGATACCAAATGGGAAAAAAATATCAATTTAAAACAAAAGATGGAATTAAAGAATTAGATCAAGTTGATTTTGTTTTATATTTATTAAAAAATGATAGTTCAAGTCGTAGAATAATGACTAATATCTTTAATCATGCAGAACTTAAAGATATGGCATTAGAACCATGCGTATATGGAACACAATGGCTTGTAAAACAAGGAAAACTTCATTTAATTTTAAATCAACGTTCGCAAGATATGCTTGCTGCAAATGGTTGGAATGTTATGCAATATGCAGCACTTCAATGTATGTTTGCACAAGTATCAGGATTAGAAGTTGGAACTTTAACTCATAATATTGGAGATTGCCATATATATGATAGACATATTCCACTTGTTGAAAAATTATTAGAAGCTGAAAGTATAGATGTTTCACCAAAACTTATAATAAAAAATCCAACAAAGAATTTTTATGATTTTAAAGTTGAAGACTTTGAAATTGAAGGATATGATTATAATAAAAATATAAAACTTGGAAAAATTCCAGTAGCAGAATAGGAGGAAAATAAAATGCTTAGTATAATAGTTGCAGTTGCAAGTAATAATGTAATAGGAAAGGATAACAAACTTCTTTGGCATTTGCCAGAAGATTTAAAAAGATTTAAAACATTGACAACAGGTCATACTATAATAATGGGAAGAAAAACATTTGAAGCTTTAGGACATGTTTTACCTAATAGAAAACATATTGTTTTAACACACAATCCAGATTATAAAGTAGATGATGAAAATGTTGAGATAGTTCATTCTGTTTCAGAAATTCAAAAATATGTAGATGATGATAATGAGAATTTCGTTATAGGTGGTGCAATAATATATAGAATGTTAATGGATTACTGTCAAAAAATGTATGTAACCAGAATAGCAAAAAGTTTTGAAGGAGATGCATTTTTCCCTAAAATAGATGAAGCAAAATGGAAAGTAGTTTCTAGAGAAAAAGGAATTAAAGATGAAAATAATACTTTAGATTATGAATTTATAGATTATACTCGTATATAATTTTAATTTTATTGAAAGAAAAATTTATTATAAAAAAATAAAATAGTAGTGTAATTGTAATTATCTATTACATTTATTCTTAAAATAGAATTTTATAATAAATAAAAATATTATGTAAAAAAGGACGATTGGTAATTAAGTTACTTTTTAAAAAAGTAGTATCAATCGTTCTTTTTTTGGAAAATTATATATAGATTTAAAAGTAAATATTTACTTGAAAAAATATAATAAATATAATAAAATAAAATTATGTATTAATGTTTTTAATAAGTTTTGAAAGGATTATAAATGAGTAAGAATCATAATAATGATAATAAATTGTTGATATGGGGATTGATTTTAACTTTTTCTGGTATAGGTTCAGGTATAGGAGTAATATTTTTATTAATTTATGCTTATAAGAAAATACTTAGTAAATACAGTAGTTTCAAAGATTTTTTTCAAAAGGGTATAGATGAAGCTTTATTACAAAATGAACTTAGAAATAAAGATTCCGCCAAAGTAATTTATGCCCAAAAAATTGAAACTGTAAATAATGATGAAAGTCAATCACAACATGAAGATAAAATAAAAGAAGAACAAAAAATAAAAGAAGAATCAAAAAATTATGAATATTCTACACAAGAAATCTTAGATAAATTATCTTACTATAATGAAAAAAATAATTTGACTAATGAAGAGATTCTTGAAAAAATTTCAATACTTAATAAAATGCTTTTAGATTTAGAAAAAAGAATAGATAAAACAGAATTAAAAAATGATATAAAAGATATAAATATAATTATTGAAAAAATGTTAAAAACATTAAAAAATAAGAAATCAAAAATTAAGAAAATAAATAATTTTACAACATATTATTTACCAGTAACTTTAAAAATTTTAATAAAATATGATGAAGTAGAAAATTTAAAATTAAATACTTCTAATAGCAAAGAATTTATGAATACTGTTGAAGAAAAAATAAAAATGATAAAGGATTCATTTAATAAACAATTGGAAAGTTTATTTGTTGATGATTTTGATGATATTGAAGCAGAACTCAATGTATTAGAAACAATGTTAAAAAGTGATGGATATACAGATATTGATGATTTTAATTTAAGGAAAAAAATGTAAATAAAAGAGGATAAGAATATAGGATATATATTTTTATCCTCTTTATTATTTGTCGTTTTATGTATAAATAACGCAAAAACTATTGAAAAATTTTAGAAAATATGGTAAAATTTCTAAGTGACAGCTACAAAATAAAAGTGCTTTGTTGTTTTGTAGTACTATAATAATTTTTGTGTAATAAAAATTATTATTAAAAATATATTTTTATATAAATTAAAAAAGGAAATCTATACAATATGGAAAAGATTAAAGTCGCAGAAGTAATTGGAAAATATGTAGGTGGAGGCTTAGAAGAGGTTGTTCTTAACTATACTTCTAGATTAGATAAGGAAAAATTTGATATAGATTTTATTATAGACGAAGACTCAACTTTTATTCCTACAGAAAAAATTAAAAATGCAGGAATAAATATAATAATAGTTCCTCCATATCAAAAAGTTTTTGCTTATCAAAAAGCTCTAATAAAAGTGTTTAAAGAAAATAAATATGATATAGTTCACTCACATGAAAATACTCTTTCTGTATTTCCATTAAGAGCAGCTAAAAGAGCAGGAGTAAAAATAAGAATAGCTCATTCACATTCAACCACAAATTCAAAAGAGAAAAAGAGAAATATGCAAAAACAAATTTTAAGACTTTTTTCAAAATTATATGCCACAGATTATATGGCATGTTCTGAACTAGCTGGAAGATGGCTTTTTGGAAATGATGAATTTGAAAAAGGTAATGTATTTGTTTTAAATAATGCTATAGATTTAGAAAAATTTAAATTTAATGAAAAAATTCGTAAGGAAAAAAGAAAAGAATTAAATATTGAAGATGATACTTTAGTTATTGGCCATATCGGAAGATTTGTAACACAAAAAAATCATAGTCAACTTATAGAAATATTTTATGAATTACAAAATATAAATTCAAATTCTAAATTACTTCTTATAGGCCAAGGACCACTTCAAGAAGTAATAAAATATAAAGTAAATAGTTTAAATTTACAAGATAAAGTATTATTTTTAGGTCAAAGAAACGATGTAAACGAATTATATCAAGCATTTGATTGCTTTGTTTTACCAAGTTTATATGAAGGTTTACCAGTTGTAGGAGTGGAATCACAAGCAATGTCACTACCTTGTATATTTTCAGATGATATGACAAAAGAAACTAAGTTATTAAAACATACAAAATTTTTAAGTCTAGATAAATCGCCTAAAGAATGGGCAAATGAAATATTAGAATCTGTTAATGGTTATCAAAGAATAGATACATCTTTAGAAATTTCAAATAATGGTTTTAATCTTAATAAAGAAGCTATAAAACTCGAGAATAAATATATAGAATATTTTGAAAAATATAGTGAAAATAAAATTAAAGTAAGGAGTAATTCATAAAATGAAGAAAGTTGGAATAGTTTCATGTTATTTTAAGCATAATTATGGAAGTATGCTTCAAGCTTATGCTACACAACAAGTATTAAATAATATGGGAATAGAAAATGAAACAATAAATATTGAACAAAATGTGGATTTTTCAAAAGGAAAGAAAAAATATTATTTAACACAAATAACAAATTTGCCATTTATAAAAACAAAACTTGGAATGATAAAATTAAAACTAGATAAAAAAATAAATAAAGAATTAGGCAAAAATATTGCAATTAGAGATAAAAAATATGAAGAATTTAAATCTACATTTAATTTAACAGAAAGTTACAAAACATATAATGAATTATCAAATAAATGTAAAGATTACTCTAGTGTTTTAGTAGGAAGCGATCAATTATGGTTACCTGTTAATGTAGTAGCAGATTATTATACATTAAACTGGGTACCAGAAGATGTAAATAAAATTTCTTTAGCAACTAGCTTTGGATTTTCAAAAGTTCCAGAAAAATATAATGATTTATATACAAAATTTTTAAAAAGAATAAATCATTTATCAACTAGAGAACAAAGCGGAGTTAAAATAATAAAAGATATAACAGGATTAGATGCAAAATTAGTAGCAGATCCAACAATTTTATTATCTAAAGAAGAATGGGAAGAAGTAGCAATACATGAAAGGATAATAAAAGAAAAATATATCTTATGTTATTTTCTAGGCAAGAATATAGAACATAGAAAATTTGCAGAAAAATTAAGAGAGAAAACAGGATATAAAATAGTATCTTTAAATCATGCTGATGAATATGTAAAATATAGTGATAAATTTTGCGATATAGCTCCATTTGATATCGGACCAGCTGAATGGATTAACTTAATAAAAAATTCAGAATACGTATGTACAGATTCTTTTCATGGTACTGTATTTTCAATTTTATATAATAAAATATTTTTTGATTTTAGAAGATACAATAATAAAAGTAAAGTTTCTACAAATTCAAGATTAGATTCACTACTTAATGTTGCTGGAATTAGTAATGAGAGAATTTTAGATGGTAGTGAAGATGTAGATAATGTTTTAAAATTTCAAATTGATTATGAGAAGGTTAATAGAAATATTGAAAGTTATAGAAATGAATCTAGAGAGTGGTTATTAAAAGCTTTAAAAGATAGTAAGTAAGAAAATTTTTTAACATTATTAATTTCTTAAGAGAGGAGAAGATATAAATGACAAAAGTTTTATTTTTTGTCGATAGATTAAGGCATGGTGGAATACAACAATTAATTTTAGAAATTTTAAAACATATTAATAAAGAAATTTTACAAATTGATGTTTTGGTATTTGATGATGGTGAAACATATCCATTAGAAGATGAAATAAAAAAATTAGGAGTGAATTTATTTAAAATAGATGGTTGGATAAAAACACCACTATCTTATTTAAAGCAAAAAAAAGTTTTAGATGAATTTTATAAAGAACATCATGATTATAAAGCTGTTCATTTACATTCATCTAGTAAAAATTTTTTTGTTTTAAAAGAAGCAAAAAAATATGGAATACCAATTAGAATTGCTCATTCTCACAATATAGGTTTTCAAACAAAAAATAAAATAAAAATATTTGTAGGAAATATTTTAAAAAATGCTTTAATAAAAAATGCAACAGATTATTTTGCTTGTAGTAAACTTGCAGGAAAGTGGTTATTTGGAGATGATATAGTAAATTCTAATAAATTTAAAGTAATACATAATGCTGTTGAATATGATAAATTTAAATTTAATGAGCAAATTAGGGAACAATTAAGAAACGAAATTGAAATAGATGATAAATGTATATTATTTGGAAATGTTGGTAGATTCACAAATCAAAAAAATCATACATTTTTAATAGATATATTTAATGAAATACATAAAATGAATAATAATACAAAACTAATTCTTATTGGTATAGGAGAAAAAGAAGAGGAGATAAAACAAAAAGTTAAAAATTTAAATTTAGAAAACGATGTAATTTTTGCTGGATTTAAGAATAATGCTAATGAATATATGTCTGCAATGGATGTTTTTTTAATGCCTAGTTTATATGAAGGTTTACCTGTAGTTGGAGTAGAAGCTCAAGCTGCTGGACTACCTTGTTTTATGTCTAAAGATGTTATAACAGATGAAGTAAAAATAAATGAAAATTTAAAATTTATCGATTTGAATAATAGTTCAAAAGAATGGGCAGAGGATATACTAAATTCTGATTTATCAAGATATGAATCATACCAAAGTTTAAAAAGTAAAGGATATTTTATTGAAGATACAGTAAATGAATTAATAAATTTTTATAATAAATAGAAGGGATTTTTTATATGACTAAAAAAGATGCATCAAAATTGATATTTTTTGCTCCAATAATAATTATATTTGCTAAAATAATAAGGTATACGGTATTAAAAAATTCTTTAGTTAATATGAGTATGGGATTAGGATGGCCAAAATTAATGTTAAGCGGAAAATTAGAATTTTTAATTGGCTATCAGAATTCTGATGCTTCAAATAATGCTGCATATATATTGCAGATATTTAAATATTTAGGAGCAGAAAGTTTTGAAGATTTTGAAATATTTATAACTATTTTTTGGAATATTGGCTTACTTATTTTACTATTTACTTCTACAAATAAGGGGCTTAGTATATGGCAACAATGTTTTATTTATATGTCAATTGGTGTTTTAAATATATGGGATTTTTGTTTAGCAAAAGAACCCATTCAAATGTTATATTTTGTTGCGATATATTGTATTTTAATTTTAGAAAGGTTAGATATAAATTTAAAATTCCCACTATGTGTTTCGGTTATAGTATTGGCTTGTATAACTTATAGATATTATTATATATTAATAGCATTATTTATTGTTTACAGTTTTTTTATTCTTGAAAAAATAATAATAAAAAATAAAAAAAGTGGCTTTAAAAATTTTATGTTGGTGATATTACTTTATGGAATATTGTATTTTGTAATGATGAATGTTTTAAAAATTATATCTCCAGAAGATTTTTCTGTATTTATGTATTTCAGTAATAAAGTAACTACAGCTACTACAGATATGGCTGGAATTTTTAAATCTAGTAATTTAATAATTATAACAATAGATTATTTAATACTAGTATTAAGGATGTTATTTCCATTAGAACTTGTTAGATTTGGTTTCCAATATGCATTATATGCAGTATATCAAATTATAATAAGTATATATATTGTAAGAGCAATTATTAATTTAAAAAATAATAGCAAAATAAAAAATTATGCTTTATATGTTTATATTGGTTTTTTATTTGGGTCAGCTACATTTGAACCAGATTTTGGTTCTTGGGTAAGACATGAAGCTGTTGTATTACCTATTATTTTTTTAATAGCAAATATAAATAATTTTTTTGAAAAGGGATATGTTAAAAATGAAAAATAATATTTTAATAATTACTGATTATTCAGCTCCATATGAAGGAAATTTTATAGAATCAATAAAAGATTTGCATGATAAAGCAAAAATTGAAGGAAAAGAAATTTTCTATTTATTTCCAAAACGTGCCCAAAAAATTTACTGGATTAAAAATTTAATAGAAAAATTTAATTTTAATATATATTTTTTTAAAGATGATACTTTTTTTGATTTATATAAAAATATAAAAGATATTGTAAAAAAACAAAAAATCGATATTTTATATACTCATTTCTGTAGACATAAAACTCAATTAGCAATTAAATTTTTTAATTTATTACATAGTAAAGTAAAATTAGTTTCACATTTTCATAATCATTGTAAAACTAGTAATAATGTCATAAAAAAGAACTTTATGAAAATAGCATATAAATTATATGAAGGTGATTTAAATATAGGATGTTCAAAATCAGTTGAAAGTAGTATGCCTTATAACAAAAGAAAAACCACTTTTGTTGATAATGCAATAAATTTTAATAGATTGGATAATTGTAGTGTTATAAACCAGCAAACTTCAAATAATAAATTTGTCATTTTAATGTTTGGGTTTGATTATTATAGAAAAGGAGTAGATATAGTAATAAAAGCTATAAAAGAAATAAATAATCCAAATTTTATATTAAAAATATCGTTAGCATCTAATAAAGAAAAAGTGAAGAATTATATATGTCAAGAGTTTGAATGTATTCCAAACTTTATAGAATTCTTAGAACCAATCAATAATGTAGGTTCATATTATAAAGCTTCTGATGTTTTTATATCAGCTGCTAGAGAAGAAGGGTTTTGTTATTCAATTGTTGAAGCTGCTTATTGTAAAACTAAAATTATAAGTAGTGATATTCCAGGAGTACCTAAAGATATACCTGGAGAATATATTTTCAAAAGTGGAGATTATAAAGAATTAAAAAATGTAATTTTAGAAGTATATAATAATAATGTTGTTGATTCAAAATTAGATATTGCTCAAAAATACGTTAAAGAGAATTATGATATAAGCAAATGGTCTGAGAATATTATTAAAAAATTGGATACACTATAATGTATTTTATATGAGGTAAAATATGAGTAAAATTAAAATTTTATATGAAGGTATTGGAGCAAATTTAGGAGGAATAGAATTATATATATATAATTTATATAAAAATATTGATAAATCAAAGTTTGAAATTTGTTTTTTAAAACAAAAAGACTTAAAAGTAGCATTTGAAGATGAATATAGAAAAGACAATATAAAATTCTTTGAAGTGGAAAACAGAAAGAAAAATTATTTAAAATATTTAAAAGATTTAAAAAATATTTATAAAAATAATGAATTTGATTTTATACATATAAATATTATGAGTTACAGTTTATTTGAAAGAATAACTTATGCTTGTAAGTATTCAAAAGCTAAAGTTATTGTTCATTCTCATAATGGAGGTTTTTCAAAAGATAGTAAATATAAAAAAACAATTTTTTTAGATAAAATTGGAAGATTTTTTGTAAAAAAATATCAAAATAAAATAATAAAAGTAGCATGTGGTGAAAAAGCTGGAGAATTTGCTTTTGATGATGATTTTGAAATTTTTAATAATGGTATTAATTTTGAAAAATTTAGTTTTAATATGCAAAGTAGATTAAAATTGAGAAAGCAGATGGGATTTAATGATAATGATTTTTTAATCTTATTAGTAGGAATGTTTAATGATTTTAAGAATCATACTTTTTTAGTAGATATTTTCAATGAATATAAGAAATTAAATAATAAAGCAAATTTAATTTTAGTGGGAGATGGATATTTACAAGAATCTATACAAAAAAAAGTTGATGAATTAAAGCTAAATGATTTTGTTTATTTTTTAGGAAAAAGATTAGATGTAAATGAAATTTTGTCTATGTGTGATATATATGTTATGCCTTCACTTTCAGAAGGATTGAGTATAGCTTTATTAGAGGCTCAAGTTAATGGACTTAAATGTTATACATCTGATGGTGTAGACAGAAAATCTGATGTAACAGGAAATGTAGAATTTTTACCTTTAAAAAATAGTTCAAAGGATTGGGCAAGTATTATATATAATAATAATAATGATAGAGATATGGACGTTATAAAAAAAATACCAAAAAATTTTGATTACAAAGAGTCTTGTAAAAGAGTTTATGATTTTTATTATATGAATATAATAAAGAAAGGTTTTAAAAATGGATGAATTGATTAGTATAATTGTACCAGTGTATAATGTAGAAAATTATTTAAGCAAATGTATAGATAGTTTAATTTTACAAACATATAAAAATATTGAAATTATTTTAATTGATGATGGATCTATTGATGGAAGTGGTAAAATATGTGATGATTATGCAAAAAAAGATGATAGAATTAATGTAATACACATAAAAAATTCAGGAGTTTCAAATGCTAGAAATAAAGGAATGGAATTGTGTAGAGGAGAATATATTACTTTTTGTGATTCTGATGATTATTTGGATTCTGATGCGTATGAAAATGTTATTAATATATTCAAAAATTTTGATGTAGATATTGTAAAATTTCAAAATATTAAAGAATTGGGAAAATATAAAAATTATTCAAAAAATTCATTATATGGAGTTATTGATTATTCTAAAAATAAAAATATTATATTAGATTTATTTTTAAAATTTCATGAATTTGGACCTATTTGGTCATCTGTTTTCAAAAGAGAAAAAATAAGAGGTTTAAAATTTGATTCTAATTATAAATATGGCGAAGACTATTTATTTTATATACAATGCATATTTAATACAAATAGTATGTATATAATGGAAAAATATTATTATCATTATATTATTAATCCTAATAGTTCAACTCAAAAAATAACAGAAGAAATGTTTTGGAATAACTTTGTTACACATTGTGAAATTGATTTTAAAGTATATAATTTAGTAATCGATAATGGGTATGGGATTTATAAAGATGATTTATTGCAATGTACATATAATATGTTAAATAATTTATTAAAAAACATGGCTTTTAATTTAGAATATTCAAAATATAAAAAATTACTTTTACAAATAAATGAAAGTTCAGAATTTAAAAGATATAGAAGTTTAGATTATGAATTTAATAAAAAAGAGTAT
Source organism: uncultured Clostridia bacterium (assembly GCA_947630235.1). Classification (GTDB taxonomy): domain Bacteria; phylum Bacillota; class Clostridia; order TANB77; family CAG-508; genus Scatovivens. The sequence continues at coordinate 8,360 of CANRGN010000007.1, read as the reverse complement.
AATAATATCTTTGAAAAAAAAATTGTTTGGGTATATGTAAAAAATAAGTTATATAAAATAGTAAAATCTTTATGTAAAAAAATAGTAAAATTTAAATAAAGATTTTGAAAATATTTTAATAATTATTTGGTATGTATGGAGGTAAAATATGTGCAATAAAAAGAATATCTTATTTATAATGAATTCTTTAAGTATTGGTGGAGCAGAAAAAAGTTTAGTTACAATACTATCAATGCTAGATTACCAAAAATATAATGTAGATTTGTTTTTATTTGGAGTAGAGGGTGAATTTTTCGATTTATTAAATAAAAATGTAAATGTTTACAAAGAGGATTATGATTTTAAGCTATTTGAAAAAAATAAAAAAAAAGCACCGCTGTTATTTTTAAAACAACATAAATATAAAAAAGCATATCATTCATTTATGTATTGTATACGATATATAGTGAATAAGATAATAAAAAAAAATACTTTATATATTGGTTGGAAAGATGTTAAATATATATTAAATAGTATTGATAAAGAATATGATGTTTCTATTGCATTTATGGAAAGGGGGGCTATTTATTTTAATGTAGATAAAGTAAAATCAAAAAAGAAAATTGGTTTTATACATAATAATTATAATGAATATCCTTATGATTATAAATTAGATAAAGAATATTTTCAATATTATACAAAAATAGCAACTGTATCTGAAAATTGTAAGATTGTTTTAGAAAATATATTTCCAGAATATAAAAATAAATTTTTAGTTATAAAAAATATGGTTTCAAAAAGTATTATTGAAGAATTATCAGAAGAAGAATTAAACCTTATAAAAACAGAAAAATGTAGAATTGTAACAGTTGGGAGACTGGTTGAACAAAAAGGTATTGATAAAGCAATTGATATTTGTAAAAAGTTAATTGATAATTCTTATGATATAAAATGGTATGTTGTTGGAAGTGGGCAAGATGAAATTAAACTATCTAACAAAATAATAGAATTACGGAATTCAAGATAAATTTATTTTAGTTGGAGCACAAAAAAATCCTTATAATTGGATTAAAAATTGTGATATTTATGTACAACCTTCTAGGTTTGAAGGGTTTGGAATATCGGTTTGTGAGGCAAAAGTTTTACTTAAACCAATGGTAGTTAGTGATATACCAGAATTTAGAGAACAGATTAAAGATGGTGAAAATGGATATATAGCTAAAGATAATGATGAAATGTATAATAAAATCGTGAATTTAATAGAAAATAAAAATCATAATAAGGAAAAATTTATAGAAAATTTAAAGATGGATAAAAAAATAGAAAATAAAGATGAGTTATATAAATTATATGATATTATAGAATAAAAATTATTTATAGATTGAATCAAAAAATAATATATATTTTAGAAATCAATTTAAAAAATTTTAAGTTAATATAAAAATCTAATATTTATAATATAAAAAATAGGAGTAATCAATAATGTTAAAGGAATTAATTAGTATAATTGTGCCTGTATATAATGTAGAAAAATATGTTAATCGATGTATAGAAAGTATATTGCAACAAAGTTATAAATATATAGAAATAATTTTAATTGATGATGGTTCAACGGATAATTCTGGAAAAATTTGTGATGAATGGGCAAAAAAAGATAAAAGAATTATAGTTATACATAAAAAAAATGGTGGAGTATCTAGTGCAAGAAATTTGGGATTAGATATTGCAAAAGGAGAATATATAGGGTTTGTTGATAGTGATGACTATATTGATGAAAGAATGTTTGAATTATTAATTAATAAACTGTTAGAAACAGAATCCGATATGTGCTTTTGTAATGGTTACTATGTGGAAAATACAAAAAAAGCAAAAATGAATTTGAATTATAATGATATTAGTGATAAAAGAACAATTATGCAAAAAATGTTTGAAAATAATCATGCAAATTTTGCAGTATGGAATAAATTAATAAAAAAAGATTGCTTAAAGCAATTAAGGTTTAATCTAGAAATTTCTATATATGAAGATGCTTTATTTAATTTTGAATATTTAGATAGAATAAATAAAATAGCATTTGTAAAAGAGTGTTTATATTTTTATGATGTTAGTAGAGAAAGTAGTACTTTGCATGAAAACAATATTAAAAAGAAAATAACTATATTGGACTCAATGATAAAAATTATAAAAATTTTAGAAAAAAATAATATTAAAGAATTGTATAATCAACAATGTATTTTTATAGGTAGGGTTTATAATTATGAAAAAATTGCCAGAAAGGAAAAATTAGAAATAGATTTTTCTTTATATAAGAATTTTGTTAAAGAATATGTTTCTAAAGGGCTTTTAAAAAAACGAATTGGAATAAGGAATAAAATAAAAGTTATTTATTGTATTTTGGGGATTTTTGTATTTTAAAATTATTTAGAATAAATTTCTAAATTAAAAAATTTTATTATGAAAAAGGAAGAAGAATAATGAATGATATAATATTTAGAATAAAAAGAAAAATAAAATATATAATTAGACCTATTAAATATAATATTAAATATTCTAAATTAAAAATTAAACAGTTTTATTTTTATACTAATGAAGAATTGATAAAAAAAATAATAGAAGAAAAGAAGTCTATAGGTAGATTTGGTGATGGAGAATTATTATGGGCTTTTGGGTTAAAACATAATTCATTTCAAAATAATAATAGCAAAATGCAAAAAATGCTTATGGAAATTTTAAATAATAATAGAAATGATTTTATAGTATGTTTACCTCGAACACTTAATAATGTTGATGGATTAATTTATAAATCAAAATCATATTGGAAGGAATTTGCGGTAAAGAACAATGAATTAATTATAAATAATATAAATAATGGTATAAAATATGGAGATTCACTTATTACAAGACCTTATATGGACTATATAGAAAAAAATTTTGAGTTTATAGAAAAAGATTTTAATTTATTAAAAAAAATATGGGATAAAAAAGATGTAATAATTGTTGAGGGAGAATATTCTAGATTAGGTGTTGGTAATGATTTATTTAATAATTGTAATAGTATACAGCGTATATTATGTCCATCTAAAAATGCCTTTGATTATTACAGCTCTATATATGATAATCTAAAAAATAGAGATAAAAAAATGTTGTATTTATTTGCATTAGGTCCCACTGCTACAATTTTATCATACAATTTGTCGAAAGAAGGTTTCCAATGCATAGATATTGGCCATGTAGATGTAGAATACATGTGGTTTAAAAGTAATTCAAAGAAAAAATCAAAAATAGCAGGAAAATTCGTTTTAGAAGCTGGTGGTTATGAAGAATTAGAAGATAATGATATATTAGAAAAATATAATAGTCAAATTATTCAAAGAATTGGGATTTAATAATAAAAAGAGATTATTTGGAGTGCTATCATTGATAAAAATTATGCTTCAAACTTAATAGTATTATTTATATGTATGACATTAAAACTGAGAAGGAAAGGAATGAAAAATTATAATGAATAAAAATAATAGAACATCTAATTCGATTAAAAATATTTTTTTTTCAGTGTTTATATACATATTAACAACAATTATTGGATTTATTTTTCAATCTATTTTTATAAAAACTTTAGGTGCAGAATATAATGGTGTGAAAAGTTTATTTTCTAATATTTTTAATATGTTAAGCATTGCAGAATTAGGATTTGGCTCAGCAATTGTTTTTAATTTATATAAGCCAGTTGCTGAGGAGGATTGTGAAAAAATTAGAAGTTTGGTAAAATTTTATAAAATTGTTTATAATATAATTGCTGGTATTATTTTAATATTAGGTATGATACTAATTCCTGTAATTCCTAATATAGTAGGTAATACATCTGTTCCTGAAAATATTAGATTTTTATTTATATTGTATTTAATTAATACTGTATTTTCATATTTATTAACATATAAAAGATCAATTTTATATGCAGATCAAAAAGAGTATATTACAAATATTGTAGATTCTAGCTTTTCACTTATAAGACAAATACTTCAAATTGGTATTATATTAGTTACAAAAAACTTTATTTTATATTTAGTTATTCAAATTATAATAACAATATTGAATAATTGGTTACTAAATTACATAGTAAATAGAAAATATATTTTTTTGAAAGATTTAAAAAATGTAAAGCCAATAGATAATGATATTAAAAATAATATTTTTACAAATGTAAAAGGATTATTATTTCATAAAATTGGTGGTATTATTGTTATGGGAACTGACAATATAATAATTTCAATGACTAAAAATTTAGGAATACTATATGTTGGGTTATATTCGAATTATAATATGATAATTCAAAGCGCTACATCTCTATTTAAAAAAGTTATAACTTCTTTAACTGCTAGTGTAGGAAATTTATTAATAGAAAATAATAAATTAAAATCTAGAAATATTTATAAATCAATTTTATTGTTTAATTCTTGGATATTTTGTTTTGGGGTTATATCAATTTATTGTTTAATTGAACCTTTTATAAAATTGTGGATTGGTGATGAATTTATTCTTCCTAAATTTGTATTGATTACATTGATGGTTAATGTTTATGTACAAGGTATAAGAAATACTACTAGTATATTTAAAGATGCTGCAGGAATTTTTTATAAAGATAGATATATTCCATTAATTGAAGCTATTATTAATCTAATTTCATCTATAATATTAGTTCGAATATTTGGATTATCTGGTATCTTTATGGGAACTATAATAAGTTCTTTATTTTTAATTATATATAGTTATCCAAAATATGTGTATAAATTGATTTTAGATGGAGAATATTCAGAATTTTTTAAATTACATTTATATCACTTAAGCATAACTTTGGGAATTTGTTTGATTACAGGTTATATTTCAAGTTTAATAATAATTTCGAATGTGTGGTTAAAATTAATATTTAATGGTATTATTTGTTTAATTATACCAAATCTTTTATATTATTTAATTACAAGAAATTCACAAGAATTTAAATTTTATAGTATTAAAATAAAGGAAATATTAACTAAAAAAATAAAGAAAAATTTTGTTTAATAAAATTTTATTATTATTATTTAATTAATAGATTTGATAAGAATTTTTAAATATAATATTTTTTTCAATGTTTTAGGTAATAATACATAAATTATTTTATATATTTTATAAAGGATTTTTGAAATGTTATATATTAGAGATAAAATAAAAAAAATTAATGATATAAGTGAAAAAAATACTAGAAATTCAAGTATAGAATTACTTAAAATTATAGGTATTTTATTAATTGTAATTAGTCATGTGGTTCAAACGCTACATGAATCAAATATATATATTGATTATAAAGATTATATTATTAATTTATGTTTAGCTACTAAAAATATTCAATATTTAATTTTAAGTATGTTACAGTATAGTGGTACAATAGGAAATACAATATTTTTTGTATGTAGTGCATATTTTTTATTAGATAGTAAAAAATCTAATAAGCGAAAAATTCTTCAAATGTTAATGGATATATGGATAATTTCTGTTATCATTTTTATTCCAGTTTATATATTAAGACGTGGAGATATAGGAATAAAAATGATAATACATCAATTATTTCCAACTTTGTTTGGTAACAATTGGTATATGACTTGTTACTTATTATTTTATTCAATTTATCCTTTTTTAAATATAATAATAGAAAAAGTAAATAAATTAACTTTATTTAGAATTACATTAATAATGTTATTTTTATATTTTGGAATAAATTTTTTACATACTGGTTATTTTTATATTTCTGATTTTATTTTATGGATTGGAATATATTTTACTATTGCATATATGAAATTATATTTAGTAGATATCTCAAATAATATAAAGTTGAATATTATTATTGTTTTGATTGGTTTTATCATAAATTATACAATTATTGGTGTAACTAATATTTTAGGACTTCATTTTAGCTTTTTTAGTGATAAATTATTTCGTTGGAATAGAAATAATCCATTTATTTTAATGATGGTGATAGGATTTTTTAATATAGTAAGAAATATAAATTTTAAAAATAATATAATAAATTATTTGTCTAAATTATCTATGTTAATTTATATTATTCATGAAAATATGTTGCTTAGAATATATTATAGACCAATGTTATGGGAATATGTATATGTTAATTATGGATATCGTTATATTCTAGTTTGGACTTTTATATTAGTTATAATAGTTTTTTTATTTGGTTTAATATTAAGTATAATATATAAATGTACAATTCAAAAGTTAGTAATAAAAATAGGTGATATTTTATATCCAAAATTAAAATCTAGATATTATAAAATAGAAAATTTATTACTAAAATTGCGTTAAAAAATATGTAAAATATTAATATTAAAAATATAAAGAAAGGAGTTTAGTTTTTTATGAAAGAACTAGAATACCCGTTTGATTCAAACGAGTTACTAAAGAACAAGAAAAAAATAAAAAAGCAATTATTATCAAAAAATGATTTTTTGGAAAAGAAAATTGCTATTTTAGGAGGTTCAACTACTAGTGAAATTAAAAACATGCTAGAAATATTTTTACTAAATTATGGTATAAAACCTAGTTTTTATGAATCTGAATATAACAAGTTTTATGAAGATGCAATGTTTGGAAATGAAGAATTAGATGAATTTAATCCAGATATTATTTATATTCATACTACAAATAGAAATATAATAGAGTATCCTACAATGTATGATGATTCAAATATGGTTGAAGATAAGTTGAATTATGAATATGAAAAATTTAAAAAGATTTGGGAAAAATTATTTTCTAAATTTAATTGCACTATTATTCAAAATAATTTTGAATATCCATATTATCGTTTATTAGGAAATAAAGATGCTGTAGATATTCATGGAAGAACAAATTTTATTACTAGATTAAATCAAAAATTTTATGATTTTGCTAATAGTACAAAAAATTTCTTTATAAATGATATAAATTATGTTTCTTCAAGTTATGGATTGGATAAATGGGCAAATCAATTTTATTGGCATATGTATAAATATGCTATGGAAGTTCCAGCAATTCCATATTTATCTTTTAATATTGCAAATATAATAAAATCTATATATGGAAAAAATAAAAAGGCTTTAGTATTGGATTTAGACAATACATTATGGGGAGGCATTGTTGGAGATGATGGAGTAGAAAATTTAGCTATTGGCCCAGAAGTTCCAAGTGGACAAGTTTATTCAGAATTTCAAAATTACATAAAAGAACATAAAAATTTAGGTATTATATTAAATGTTAATTCAAAAAATGAATATGAAAATGCTATAGCTGGTCTTAATCATCCAGCTGGAACATTAAAACCAGATGACTTTATTATTATAAAAGCAAATTGGAATCCTAAAAATTTAAATATAAAAGATATAGCAGAAGAATTAAATTTAGGAGCAGATAGTTTTGTTTTTGTTGATGATAATCCAGCAGAAAGACATATAGTACATGATTATGTATCTGGAATTGCAACACCAGAAATTGATGTACCAGAAAATTATATAAAAATATTAGATCATAATGCATATTTTGAAGTAACTAATTTTTCAAATGAAGATTTAAAGAAAAATGAATTATATAAAGATAATGCAAAAAGAAGCCAAATGATGGCAACTTTTGAAAATTATGATGATTATCTAAAATCATTAAAAATGAAAGCAGAAATAACAACTTTTAAACCAATATATTTAGAAAGAATTTCACAATTAAGCAACAAAAGTAATCAATTTAATTTAACAACTAAAAGATATTCATTAGCTGATATTGAAGAAGTAAACAAAGATGATAATTATATAAAAATATATGGAAAACTAGAAGATATATTTGGAGATAATGGAGTAATAACTGTTGCAATAGGAAATATAAAGAATGAATCTGAATTACATATAGATTTGTGGATAATGAGTTGTAGGGTTCTAAAAAGAAATATGGAATTTGCAATGATGGATATGTTGGTAAAAAAAGCAAAAGAAAGAAACATAAAAGAAATATATGGATATTATTATCCAACAGCAAAAAATAAAATGGTAAATAATTTCTACGATTTACAAGGTTTTGAAGAGATTTCTTGTGATAGCGAAGGAAATAAAAAATATAAATTAGATATATCAAAAGGATATATAAATAAAAATAATGTAATAGAGGTGGAAGAATAATGGAAAAAGAAGAAATTTATGAAAGATTAAACAAAGTATTTAGAGATGTATTTGATGATGAAAGTATAGTAGTAACAGAAACTACAACAGCAAATGATATTGAAGATTGGGATAGCTTAGAGCATATCAACTTAGTAGTAGCAGTTGAAAATGAATTTGGAATGAAATTTAATATGAATGAAGTAACAACAATGA